>CALWON010000040.1 GCA_944383165.1 uncultured Oscillospiraceae bacterium | reverse complement strand
TCAGATGGTGTGTGAACTGGAATTGAGGGAACGACTGGAGCCGAAGAGCAGAAGCAGGAACTGGGAGAGAGAGCGGTGACAGTAAGATGGCAGCCCTATGGGGGTGCCATTTTTTATAGTTACTGATAATAACTGCTATCTCTCCTTAAAGAAATACAATGGAGATCCACAATATGAGTTTCCACAGAGTCAAAGTTACTACAGGCAATGGCAGTGACGAGATACTATCCCAATGTTTCAAGGATCAATAAATCTTCGTTGTATGATCCGCTTGTAATAACAGTCACACCGTCTTTAATGGGAATAGAGATATAAAGTTTGTGATATAGTGTTCACAAAGCTTATCAAACTTCCAATTTTTCCTCATCCACATGAAGCGAAATTTCTCTTTTGGCAGACTAAATCAGACACCGGTCAATGATATTATTGATATTCCCACTGGTGAAGGTTGGCGTTATTTAGTCATTTTGAAAGACTTATGCACATGTAAAATAGTTGGTTATACTTTTGTTGATGGTGCTATTGCACTGGAAGTTTTGGATATGGCACGTTGTTACCATCCGTGGGTGTATCTTTCACAGTGACCACAGCGTTCAGTATGCTGCTACTGCTGATTGGTGCGTCCATCAGAGTGTTGGATCATCGTGCGGTGGACTTACGCCACTGGGGAGGAGTGGACACATAGACACGTTGAAATGGACGGTTTGGGTTGTTGATGCGTGCCAACAGCGTTTCAGCAGCAAGACGACCTATGTCAACACTGGGAATCTGAGCTGTGGTCAGAGGCGGGTCAACAATTGTAGACTGAGGTGTGCCATCAAAGCCTGTGATCATGATGTCATCAGGAATGGAAATATTGTGCAGTTTAAGCACAGACATTACTTGTAGAGCCAAAAAATCATTGGCGCAGATGAGAGCGTCTGGCATAGCGGGCATCTGATTTATTTTGGAAAACAGCCATTCTGAATTTCCATATTGTGCACTGTCTTGTTCCAAAATGCACAGACGTTTATCCAGAGGCAACCCTGCACCGTCCAACGCAGCGCAAAAACCAAGCCATCGCTCATAAAAGCTGTTGCAATGTTGAATATCCCCCACAAAGCCCAGACGGGATGCACCAGAGGAAATGACATGGGAGGTCAGTGCGTATGAGCTGGACATATTTTCCATGGAGATTACATCACAACGCATGGGAGTTGTATGGATTCCAAAGTAGGTGTCCACAAATAGCACAGGGATATCCAGTCCACAGAGCATATTGTGATATTCCTTATCAAAAAGTTCAATGCCAAGAATGCCAGCAGTATTTTCCACAGAGATATGACCAGGCAGATGACAGCTGACTAATTCCTCAGGGGTGATCTCGCACATGGTGAGGACATACCCCTCACGACTGAGCTGGTCAGCAAAGGCGGGGATAAAAAAAGTTCCAAAGTGGTAATTTGCAGGCATATGACTGGTCAACAGGGCAATGTTCTGCACACTGGTCTGTATATCTCTGGGAGAATCGTGGATTACCACAGGATAGCCCAGTTCCTGAGCCGTTTTGAAAATCATTTGTCGCGTTTCGTTTGGAACAGACCCCCGATTGTTAAACACTTTGGAAACTGTGTTACGAGACAGCCCACAGGCTTGGGCGATATTTTCCATAGTGACACGTTTTATTTTCACAATCTTTACCCCCATTTCCCATTGGTTTTCATCCGATAATATAACATAGATCACCTGCAAAATCAAGGTGTGCATTTTGTAAACAGCATGGAAACAGAGTAGTCATATCATACCAAAAATAGGCACAGGAATTGTTTAAAATCACATATATTTACATTGATAACAAAAATAGATTGACAGAAATGAAAAAACTATATACAATGCAAACATAAGAAAAGATTCAAAATGTAAAAATAATATTTACATAATGCACACGCTAAAAAATCTGGTTATTCGATGATTGTGATTTACCCATTGGGTAATGGGGGGAGAAGATCCAGCAAATATGGCTGTTAAATATATATTTCCCCAAGGGAAGGGAAGAAAGGAGAATGAATATGTCGAAAGCGTGTAAAATGTCTTCGTCTGACGGTGTGGTGTTGCCCTCGGTAAGGCTGGACCATCAGAGGAAGAGAAACAACCTGAGGAAAAGCCTTCCATGGCTGATTATGGCATTTCCCGCAATTCTGGTTGTGTTCCTGTTCAATTATCTGCCAATCTATGGTGTCCTGATTGCATTTCAGGACTTTATGCCGGGAGATCCGGTTATTTCACCACTGACACGTTGGGTAGGGTTTGATCATTTTATCCGTTTTTTCAACGACCCTCAATTCTGGCCACTGATGAAAAATACCTTCCTGCTGTGCATCATTGGATTTGTCATCGGCTTTCCGCTCCCCATTATTGTAGCTCTGTCCTTGAATGCGTTGAAAGGAAAGAGGACAGCCAAGTATCTTCAGACTATTTTTACTGCCCCACACTTTATTTCTCTGGTGGTACTGGTTGGTATGCTGACGCTGTTCTTTGGTCGCTATGGGCTGGTGAATAATATAGTAGCCTCATTGGGAGGAGAGCGGTTTTCCTATTTTCTGGAGAATTCAGCATTTCGTCCACTCTATATTCTCTCCAGCAACTGGCAGGACTTTGGCTGGAGTGCGATTATTTATATTGCCGCTCTGTCCAATGTGGACCCTGGACTGCATGAGGCAGCCATTCTGGACGGTGCAACCCGTTTCCAGCGGGTCATCCATGTGGATTTGCCTGCCATCATGCCCATGATTAGTGTGATGCTGATTATGTCCATCGGTGGTCTAATGGGTGTGGGCTACGAAAAGGCGTTACTGATGCAGACAGACGGAAATCTGGGTGTCAGTGAGTTGATTGCTACATATGTCTATAAACAGGGTCTGACTGGCATACCAAATCAGGGCTATGCGACTGCCATTGGTCTGTTTAATTCTGTCATCAATGTGGTTCTTCTGATCATTGCAAACACCACATCCAAGAAGTTCTCTGAAACCTCGCTATTCTGAAAAGGAGGGCGTATCCATGTCAGAAATGAAATCTTTTTGGATCAAACGCAAAAGTGGAGATCGTTTGTTCTATGCACTCAACTATATTTTTCTGCTGTTTCTTGCTGTTGTTATTCTTTACCCGCTGTACTTTATTGTTATTGCTGCCATATCCGATCCAGACGCAGTTTTGGCTGGTGAAGTGGTGCTGTATCCTGTAGGAGTGACCTTGTCCGGTTTTCAGAAGATTCTGGAGCGCACAGATGTGTGGCAGGGATATTGGAACACCATTGTCTATACCGTTCTCACGGTGATTCTCTCTCTGGTGGTTACAATTCCAGCTGGCTGGGCTTTGAGCCGCAAGACACTGGTGGGGCGGAAGGCGTTGATGATCTATTTCATTATTCCCATGTTTTTTGGAGGCGGTCTGATCCCATTTTATAATGTGGTGAGTAGTTTACATCTGGTAAACACCATATGGGCAGTGATTCTTCCCTCTATTTTGTCCGTTTGGAATCTGTTCATGACCAGGACGTTCTTTGAGTCCAGCATTTCCGAAAATCTGGTGGAGGCGGCACGAATTGATGGGGCTGGGGAGTTCCGCATCTTTTTCAGTCTGATTCTTCCCCTGTCCAAGGCTATTCTGGCAGTTATGGCACTGTATTATGCTGTGGGACAGTGGAACAGCTACTTCAATGCCATGATTTTCCTTCAGGATGAAAGCCTGTACCCATTGCAGTTGGTTCTGAAGGAAATTCTCATTGCTTCAGAAAGCACTATGGGTGGCAGTGGTGAGACCATTTTGGAGCAGTATCGGCTGGCAAACCAAATTAAGTATGTGTCTGTCATCGTGTCCAGCGCACCTGTAATTCTCCTGTATCCCTTTGTTCAGAAATACTTTGCACAGGGTGTTATGATTGGTTCCCTGAAAGGTTAAATATAAAATTATATTTGGAGGTATGAGTTATGAAACGTGTTTTGTCCCTGTCAATTGCTACTGTAATGCTCCTGACACAGACTGCCTGTGGGAACAGGAGTGATGCAAACCAGAAGGAAGGTATAGGGTTAGATAAACTGGTATCAGAGTATGGGTTCCAGTGGACTGATCCAGATGCTCCCATCCTCAATGATGCAGGTGCGGAGGCAATTTCCTTCCACATTTATTCTTCCAAGAATGCCTCTGCTTTGGATTATAATGACATGAAGATCATGCAGGATCTGTATGCGAGTACCAATGTGACTGTAGACTGGGAAAATGTCTCTGAGTCTGTCTATGGACAGCAGAAAAACCTGATTTTTGGTAATACCTCAGACCGTCCCGATGCTATCTACCACGCCGGAATGAGTGCTGGGGAGATCATCAAGTATGCTCAGCGTGATGTTCTGCTGCCTATCAGCGATTATCTGGAGTATATGCCAAATCTTTCCAAGATTCTGGAGGAACGCCCAGACATCAAAAATCTTCTGACCAGCGAGGATGGAAAAATCTACTCTCTGCCCAGAGTAGAGGAGATGGGGTTGCTGGTACATCCCAACCTACTCTTCCTGAATAAGAACTGGGCGCAGACTGCCGTGGAGGCTGGTGCTGTCAGCGGTATTTCCACCGAAGACCTGGTGGATGGCTTAACACTCAATTCTGAGCAGATGGAGAGTATGCTAACCTATTTCCAGACCAATGATATGAATGGAAATGGAGATTCCAGCGATGAGCGACCAATGTCCTTTGTATACAACAACTGGCAGGGCAACCAGTGCGACCTCTATGGCATGTTTGGGTTAAACGACAATTTGGATCATCGTGTCATTGTGGACAACAAAGTTACATACACCGTTCAAGATGAGCGGTTCAAAGAAGCCACCAACTTTATTGCCGACTGGGTCGGCAAAGGTCTGATTGACCCTGTGTCCTTTGAGCAGTCTCAGGATAACTTCCTTGCTAATGGCAAGGGGACAGAGACCTATGGTGCATTCTATTGGTGGGAGAGTGAGACTGTGGTCTCCAACCCGGAAAACTATATCGTATGTGCACCTCTGGTGGGTCCAAACGGGGATCAGACTGTCAGTGTCTCCAATAACCCTGAAATCAGCACCGGTGAGGTGATATTCTTCAATGGTGTGGAAAATGTGGAAGTGCTGTTAGCCTACTTTGACCGGTACTATGATCCTCTGATTTCTGCCCAAATCAACTACGGTCCTATGGGTATTGTCTATGAAGAGGAGCTTGACGAGAATGGTATGCTACAGCAGAAGGAACTCACTGGAGATGTGACAGCTGATGAACTGCGCCTGCAAAATGCACCTCTGGGACCTGTCTATCTTTCTGACTATGCCTGGGAAAATGTAGTTCACATGGAGCCACGTGCCCAGCTGCGTTTGGAGCGACTGGAAGCCTATGCCAACCCCTATGTGCCTGAAAATGTACAGCCGGTTCCTAATATGCAGTTCACCATGGAAGAGCTCAATACACTCAGCAACTATGAATCTAATCTCAATGACTATATCCGCACCAACCTCATCCAGTGGCTGATCAGTGGCGGTGTGTCAGACGACCAGTGGAAAACCTTCCAAGATGATCTAAACAACCGAACCAATTTGCCTGCTATCCAGGAGATCTACCAGAACGCGTATGACCGCTATATCAATGCCTGATTGAATGGGCAAATAAGTATTAAGTGTGAGGATGCCCAACTGGCATCCTCTCACTGGGTATCCGAAGGGAACAGTGTAAATATGAGTTCAAGACGAAGATTACTCGCCCTTGTGGTGTTTGCATGCCTGTGGATGGGTGTCATGTGTGGTTGCAGTCTGTTTGCGGAATATACAGTGCAGTTTAACTGTGGCAGTGGGGCTGGAGATATCCCTGCCCAGACGGTAAAAGCTGGACAGACGGCAGAGCCTGTCCAAGTGCCGGAGCAGGAGGGCTATGTGTTTGAGGGCTGGTATCAGGATGCGGCACTGACACAACCATGGAATTTGGAGACAGATAAGGTGAGCTCAAATCTGACACTTTATGCCAGTTGGGATCGAGATACCAAAGACGAGATCTCAAATGTTGGTAATGACAAAGATTTTTCTACGTTCAAGACACCGGGCAGCCAGGAGGCAGCCTACGACTATCGTACTTTTTTCCGCCCGTCAGTGGATGGAATCGAACAGCCCTATGTGGGCGACCCCATGCCTTATTATGAGGATGGAATCTACTACATCTACTATCTGAAAGATGGCGGCGACTCTTACAACCACTCTATCTACTTGACTACCACCACAGATTTCCTCACCTATACAGAATATGATGACCCTATTTTGGAGGCCTCCCGTTCTGGAGGACAGGATGGCTGGATTGGCACTGGCTCTGTGGTCAAGGTAAATGGCAGCTACTACTTTTTCTATACAGGGCACAGTGATTCCGTTACCATGGAATACAAGGAAAAAATTATGGTGGCAGTGGGCAGTACTCCAACTTCTTTTGAGAAAATGGAGGGCTGGGAACTTACACCGCCTGAGGAGCTGGGGCAGAAAACTGATTTTCGGGACCCTCAGGCGTATTACGATGCCCAATCTGGAACCATTACCCTAACGGTGACAGCCTCTCAGGAGGGGAAAGCCCGTATTTTGAAGTTTACCCTCAGTGAGGACCTTCAGAGTGTGAAATATGATGGGATTATTTTTACGGATGAAGAAGGGGAATTCTGGAATTTAGAGTGCAGCGATACCTTCCAGATAGGTGATACATGGTATCTTACTTACTCTGCTCAGGATGACACACTCTGGTATGCAACCGCTTCCACACCGTATGGACCCTATGGAGAGCCTGCTAGGCTGGACGGAAAGCTGTTCTATGCAGCCAAGCATGTGGAGAATGGGGAAAACTGCTATATGGTGGGTTGGGCTCGTCGGTCAGAGTCCGTTTCCTCCACTTCAGATGTGTCAGGCTGGGCTGGCAATCTGGTAGTGCAGAAGCTGGTGCAAAACCAGAACGGCTCTCTGGTACTGACACCAGTGGAGACACTGGTGGAGAGTTTTTCACTGCGCCGCCCACTGTCCGTGAAAGAAACTCACATTGCGCTTTCTTCTGAATCGCTATATAGTTACCAGGATGTCTTTCACTGTTATGAAAGCTTTCTGCTCTCCGGCGAGTTTTCTTATTCTGGTACAGGTTCCTTTGGCTTGAGTTTCTATTATAATGATAAGGATGATAAGAAGAAACTGATTTCTATTTCTCCCAGCGATGGTAAAGTGCAGCTGCAATTCAATGAGGGCAATACCCTGATTGCTGAGACGGCGGTGGAGCTGATGCCAGGGGAGACCTATGGGTTTACTTACATTCAGGAGGGGTCCGTTGGTGTATTTTATCTGGATGGCAAGGCAGCGCTTACCGTACGGCTGTATGGTGTCAGTGGTAAGCCCATTCAGCTGTTTGCGGAACAGAATGAAGTGTTGTTTACCTCTCTGCGGCAGTACACAAAACCATAATTTTACAGTTCTGCACATACAAAAGGGGATAAGCTATAAGCTGGGGGTGAAACCATGAAACGCTTTTTTGATTTGGAAAGTCCGCTGATGGTTTTTTTATTTCAGGTGTTCGACATGATATACCTCAGCATACTTTGGATAGTGACCTCTATTCCAATTATCACCGTTGGGGTCTCCTCGACAGCTCTCTATACAGCAGTGCACCGATGCATACAAAAGGGGGAGTCCCACATTTGGAGCACGTTCTGGACTGCCTTTCGGGAAAATTGGAGACGCGCCACTCTGGTGTGGCTAGTGGCTTTGGCAATGCTGGCACTGTTGACTCTGGATGCACTGGTATTCCGCAACATGATAGTCCGTGGAGAGTGGATGGGAAATCTCTATTGGGTGATTTTGGTACTGATCTGTGTGGTGGTCACATGGGTGGTTTATTTGAGTGCCTATTGTGCCCGATGTCATGGTGGTGTGAGAGAGACACTGTGGATTAGCTTGCTGCTGATGCTGCTTCATCCTGTCCAGGTATTGTGGGTATTTCTTCCCATTCTAGGCGGTGCTGTAATCGGTCTGAGCATACCAGGCTTGCTTGTATTTTTACCTGCACCAGTGTGCTGGCTGGGAAGTATAACCATCGAAAAAGTTCTTCGACTGCATATGCAGCCAGAGGATCTGGAAAAAGAAAGCAGAGATGAAAAGTAAAACAGACAAAATAAATAAAATGAATCAAATAAAAGGAGGACACGATTGTGAGTGAGGCATTGGAAAAGGCACAATCTTTTGAATATAAACATGCACCATCTATTTTGGAGGAACAACGTCCGCTCTTTCATTTGACCCCTACCATTGGATGGATGAACGATCCCAATGGATTTTCCTATTATAAAGGGGAGTATCATCTATTCTATCAGTATCATCCCTATTCTACCGAATGGGGTCCGATGCATTGGGGACATGCGAAAACCAAGGATTTTATCCATTGGGAGCGTCTGCCTGTGGCTATGGCACCTGATAAAGAGTATGACAAAGCGGGCTGCTTCTCCGGCAGTGCTACAGTGCTGCCAGACGGTCGACATTTGCTGGTCTATACTGGTGTGCAAAAGCGCTTGATGCCAGATGGAGATATCAAAGAGACACAAACCCAATGCCTTGCCATCGGGGATGGGGTTAACTATGAGAAGTGGTCAAACAATCCAGTGCTGACACAGGAAGATCTGCCTACAGGTGGTAGCTCTGTAGACTTTCGTGATCCCAAAGTCTGGCAGGAGCCAGATGGGAGTTATCGTCTGGTAGTAGGAAATCGGACGGAGGATGGCAGTGGTGCAGTTTTGCTCTACAAAAGTGAAAACGGTTTGGACTGGTCTCTAGTGGGATCTGTGGATGCATCGCAAAGACAGTATGGCATGATGTGGGAGTGCCCAGATTTCTTCTCCTTGGATGGTCAGCAGGTACTTCTGATTAGCCCACAGGAAATGCGCCCAATGGGGTTGGAGTTTCATGCCGGAAATGGAACTGTGTGTATCATCGGCAGCTATGACAAAGAGAAGAATCATTTCTCCCGTGAGCATGTTCAGGCGATTGATTATGGCATTGATTTCTATGCACCACAGACACTTGAAATTGCGGATGGTCGACGCATCATGATTGGATGGATGCAAAACTGGAATACTTTGGGTGAAAAACCTAGAGACTATCGATGGTTTGGGCAGATGTCCATTCCCAGAGAGCTGTCAATCCAGAACGGGCGACTGATCCAGACCCCCATTCGGGAGCTGGAACAGTACCGGTGTAATCGGGTGGTCTATCAGAATGTGCCTGTCAGTGGGGAGACAGAACTGCAAAACGTAGAAGGGCGCATCATTGATATGACACTCAATATTCGACCTGTACCTGGAGACCTGTACAACTGCTTTCAGGTGAATCTGGCTAAGGATGAGGAGTGTGTTACCACATTGCGCTATCAGCTGGACACCAGCATCCTGAAAATTGACCGTACCTACAGTGGATGTAGTGCAGATGTGGTGCATACCCGCAGCCTGATGGTGCGCCATTGTGATGGTGCTTTGAAGCTGCGTATCCTGATGGACCGATACAGTATTGAGGTATTTGTAAACGATGGGGAACAGGCTGTTTCTACTGCGATCTTTACCAGACAGACTGCTTGTGCCATCAGCTTTGAGGCTGTGGGCTCTGTGATTCTGGATGTAGAAAAATATGATATTCAATTAACCTGAGGAGGATCATCATGGCAAAGCGACTTTATGATGTGGTGGCTCTGGGTGAGCTATTGATTGACTTCACAGAAGACGGAACCAGTGCCCAGGGAAATCCGCTGTTTGAGGCAAATCCAGGCGGTGCGCCCTGCAATGTGCTTGCAATGTTGTCTAAGTTGGGTCGCTCTTGTGGATTTATTGGAAAAGTGGGCGACGATATGTTTGGTGCCCAACTTTCCCAAGCGGTGGAGCAGGCTGGAATTTACATAGAAGGCCTGATAAAAGATCGGGAGATCCATACTACGTTGGCTTTTGTCAAGACTTTGGAAGATGGTGATCGGGACTTTTCTTTCTATCGAAATCCTGGAGCAGATACTGTTCTCACACCAGAGGAAGTTCCAGAAGCAATGGTATCTAATACTAAGATATTCCATTTCGGGACTCTCTCTCTCACCCAGGAGCCTGTGCGCACAGCGACACAAAAGGCGGTGGGTCTTGCCAAAGCGAGCGGAGCACTTCTCTCTTTTGATCCCAACCTGCGTCCGCCTCTGTGGAAGAGCATTGAGGAGGCTAGAGAACAGATTGCCTGGGGTCTTTCCCAGTGCGATGTATTGAAAATCTCCGACAATGAACTGGAGTTTATGACAGGAGAGTTGGACTATGGCAAGGGTGCGGCGATGTTGCGAGCAGAATATCCCAACCTTCGTCTGGTATGTGTCACCGCAGGTGCAGATGGGAGTTATAGCTACTGGAAGGATCTCAGCGTCTACCAACCTGCCTGTAAGCTGGGTGGTGTGATTGAAACCACTGGAGCGGGAGATACCTTTTGTGCTTGTGTCTTGAACGATATTCTGGAGTATGGTCTGGAGAGTCGAACCCAGGAGGATCTGTGCCGGATGCTGGCGTTTGCCAACACAGCGGCCTATTTGGTCACCACAAAAAAAGGTGCAATCAGAGCCATGCCCACCAGAGAGCAGGTGCAAGCCCTTCTGTAGTACATGGGTGGAATGATCGAGACTGGCTGACAGGCTTTACTTTTGTATCATCTGTCCGATGCAGATATTAGAGTAAAGGTTGTAATATTCTTTGAACTAAAGCTCAGTTAGAGTGAGTCCTTTTAGGTGATCCACCATATCAAAACCCTTAATATTTCCATTGGTATCACTGATTGCCTGAAATCCCTAGCTACCAGTTGCTTTGCTGCGATATGAATTTTGGAAAAAATGTAAATAATTTCTCTAAAGATAACTGGGATTTAAAATTCTCTAATAAAAGAATTTCAACTCGAAAACAGAACATGGCTCTAAGTAAATTTTTGCATTGAATTTGGAACAATAGAAAGATTCCTATTGTATTTACAAGTATCAAGTGGTATAATACAGATAATAGGAATAGGAGAGTGCCAAGTTGTGGGAGGCACTTTGCTTCACTTCACTTGCATGTGGTAGAGAGTCCCCTGATACTGTTTTGATACTAAAAAAATAATAAACCAGATATACAGTCCATAATAGTGCGATATTTGTTAAGGTAAAAGATATACCGTAACAAAAAAGGAAATACCATATATTGGAATTTGTCGAGTGGGAATAACCCATAAGGGTTAGAAATTGTCAGATAAGTTGAAATTTCAATTAAAATTAACAAAAATTCTTTGTTATATTAAGATAAAAGTTTCAACTTAAAAGCTGCCCCTTTGGTGTGGCAACGAAATGGCAACATTTTTTCATCATTCATAAAATGAGAGAGCTATCTGATCTTATTACAAGAATCAGGTAGCTCTCTTTTTGGCTTTTCAAGGAGGTGATATCAGTGGGATGAATCCGATGTCAGAGCCTGGGTAATGAGGTCGCTCAACTCCTGAGAGGGAACAGTAGCCCACTTCTGGGTGGTATCATATTTGGGATAGCAATATCGCCATTGGTCATAGTGTTCTTTGGAGATAGCCCCAGACCGATACTGTGCCCGCTGTTCCTGCCAACTACAAAGCATTTGGTGTAGCTTGGCAGCATCGGCACTGTGTCGGAGGTTGACCTTCAGGAACACATCGCCATCGGCGGTGTCTACATGGAGACCATAACGATCTTCCAGAGTGAACAACGTGTGCAATAGTCCAGTGTAACTATCGATATCTGGAACACTGATGGCTTGAGGAGATACCTCCAAAACTTCTGCCAAAGCACGGGTCAAGTCCTCTTTTGGGCAACGTTGACCAGATTTGTACTGTGCAAGTCGTACATCTGCCGATTTCTCAGGAAAGCCGACAGATAATCCCAGAAATTTCATGGTCATACCCCGTAAGGTACGAAAAAATCGAATTCTTTCTCCAACTGCCATGCCAGCCAACTCCTTTTTGTGTATGGAATTATGGAAGAATTATAACAGATTTGTTTAGAATCTGCAAGGAAGGTGATGTTCACTTTTGTATAATATTCCAATAAAGTTTTTCTTGACGTGAGCATAATTGATTAGTATACTAAAATATTTCCCAATTATAGCTTACCTCCATCGTGTTTTTTACATACCCGGCTAAATTTTTTGATTATGGAGGTAACATGGTATGACAAAGTGCAATTATTTGACAGCGAGACAGGTGGCAGAGGTGATGGGGATTTGTGAATCCACCGCCTACAAAGTCATCCAGAAGCTGAATGCACAGATGGAAGATATGGGCTATATCACCATCTCCGGCAAGGTTAACCGTAACTTCTTCATTGAGAAAGTCTGTTATGGTGGACTGATAGAGACTGAGCAGGAGGAGGTGATCTGATGGCAGTTTATAAGGACGAAAAGACAAATACTTGGCGTGTTGTCTATCGCTTCATAGATTGGCAGGGTGCCCGTAAGCAGAGCCAGAAGCGAGGCTTCAAAACAAAGCGGGAAGCACAGGCGTGGGAGCGTGAGCAGCTCAACCAAAAAAGCGGAGATTTGGACATAACGTTCCAAAGCTTTGTGGAACAGTACACCTTGGATATGCAGACTAGAGTCAAAGCGAACACCTGGCATACCAAGGAGCATATCATCCGCACCAAGCTGGTTCCGTATTTTGGAAAATTGAAGATGAACGCTATCACACCTCAACAAATCATCACATGGCAAAATGAGATGATGAACTTCAAGGATGAGAAGGGGAAACCCTATTCACAGGTTTATCTGCGGACAGTCCACACCCAGCTCAGCAGCCTCTTTAACCATGCGGTTCGGTACTACAATCTGAAGGAGAATCCCTGTCTGAAGGCAGGAAGCATGGGGAAGAAAAAAAGCCGTGAGATGCTGTTCTGGACAAAGGAGGAGTATCTGACTTTTGCACAGGCTATGATGGACAAGCCTCTTTCCTTCTATGCTTTTGAAATGCTCTACTGGTGTGGTATCCGAGAAGGTGAACTGCTGGCTCTGACTCCGGCAGACTTCGACTTTAACAAGGGGACTGTGACCATCAACAAGTCCTATCAACGTCTGGATGGGAAAGACCTGATTACCACTCCTAAGACGGAAAAGAGTAATCGTACCATCGCCATGCCTCAGTTTCTGTGTGAGGAGATGCAGGAGCTGATCTGCATGACCTATGGTATCCAACCAACTGACCGTCTGTTTCCTATAACCAAGAGCTATCTGTATCGAGAAATGGAACGTGGCTGTAAGGAAACTGGTGTCAAGCGGATTCGGATACATGATATTCGACACAGCGCAATTTCCCTTTTGATTGATATGGGTTTCTCCGCTATCGCCATTGCTGACCGAGTTGGTCATGAGAGTATTGATATCACTTATAATTATGCCCATTTATTCCCCTCTAAACAACAGGAGATGGCTGAGAAGCTAAATTTTGAGAGGGGGGTGTAAGATGTCGCTGAGAAGTGTAGATCAGCAGGGACGCTGGCGTAACAAGACAGTAGCCTTTCGGATGTCCCTAGAGGAGGATAGGCTGTTAGAACAGTTGGTAAGTGCTACCGGGCTTACCAAACAAGATTATATCATTCATCGACTTCTGAATCGAGAAATTGTGGTGCAAGGCAACCCCAGAGTGTATAAGGCACTGAGAAATCAGCTGTCAGCGGTTCTGGTAGAATTGCAACGGATTCATACCGGTCAGGATATTCCAGAGGATATGCTGGATTTGATCGGGTTTATGACACAAATCATCGGTGGACTGAAGGAGGAGATGAATGATGTTTGATACCAAAGAAAAAATGACCGCCCTGGGTCCATCTGTTGCACCAGATGGGGGGCAGTCACCATTATGTAACGAATCCATTGTAACAGAAAACAGGGAAAAACACAATGGTTCTGAACAAGATTTTGAAGCTTTATATCGCAAATTACGACGCATGAATGACCCTGATTATCTGCATACCGTCTCTTTGGAGGAACTGTATGATACAGTGTATCAAAGTAGAACGCCCATTGTAGAAAACCTGCTCTACACAGGGGCTTATATCCTGGCAGGTGCACCCAAAATCGGCAAGTCTTTTCTGGTGGCACAGATCGCCCACCATGTCAGTACAGGGCAACCTCTGTGGGAGTATGAGGTCAATCGGGGTGCAGTGCTGTATCTGGCATTGGAGGATGATTACCAACGGTTACAGGAACGGATGTCTCGTATGTTTGGTGTGGAAGGGACAGGAGAACTGTTCTTTGCTGTGGCTGCCAAGCAGATTGGAAAGGGTCTGGATGAGCAGTTGGCATTCTTCTTGAAAGAACATCCTGACACCAAACTGGTAATTGTGGACACCTTGCAGAAGGTGCGTGAAGTATCTGGGGATGCTTACAGCTATGCTGGGGACTATGAGATTATCAGCAGGCTGAAAGAGTTTGGAGAGAGGCACAATATCTGTGTCCTGATTGTTCACCACACCAGAAAGCAACCTGCCGGTGACAACTTTGAGATGATCTCTGGCACGACTGGTCTGCTGGGATGTGCAGATGGTGCTTTGCTTTTACAGAAGCCAAAGAGAACACTCAATGAAGCAACACTTGACATTGTAGGTCGTGACCAGCCAGATCGGCGGATTCACCTGACTAGAGATGAAGTCACGCTTCAGTGGTGTTTTGAGGAGGCAGAACAGGAGCTTTGGAAGGAACCGCTAGATCCTCTCCTGATTGCGGTGTCCAAGCTGGTAACAGCCGAACAGCCTCAATGGAAAGGGAGTGCCACAGAGTTGGCAGAAGCATTGCAGTTGACCATTCAGCCCAACGCATTGAGTAAGAAGCTGAATGTCAAGGCTGGAAAACTAATGCAGAGCTTTGGTGTGCGATATGAAAATACCCGTACTCGCTCTGGAAGCAGCATCACATTGACATTGGAAAAAACCGAGCAGATGGGAAAGGAGCTTGCATGATGAAAGAGCGGATTTATGAAAATGGTATCCATTATGTGCTGGTAGATGACTACTATGTGCCAGAAGTAAAGCTGCCGGAGGAGACCCGCCCCATCGGGAATATCTTCGGATGACAAACCCCAGTCGGCTCAATGATCTGATTCTCACAGGAAAGATTTGGACATACCTTGCTGATCTCAATGAACAGGCTGAGAATCGGCTGTCCCTGATCATTCAACAGATGAAGGAACGAGAGGGCATTACTGAGCAGCTCAAGGAAAAGAATCAACTGGCATGGGTTGGAGCTATGAACAATATCCGAAATTGTGCAGAAGAAATTTTGCGGTATGAGATGATTTACAGTCCGGTGGGAGGAGGTATGTAAGATGAAAGATGTTTATGAGATTCCCTTCCCAGATAAGCGAATGAGATAATCGAATAGAGCAAGACAGACGATGTGTTCATTTTGAGCACATCGTTTTTTGTGGTTTCACAACTTGGCAAGCAGGGCAAACATGTACAGGTTTGCTCGTTTTTGCAGATCCTCCTGACGGAGCATTTTGCAAAAACTGCTTGCTGGGGTCAACCCCCAGTCCCCGGAACATCCTCTTTGAGGGGATGGCTACGCAGTAAACTGCTGATATGAAACAGAAAGGAGTTCTACTTCAAATTTACAACTGGGTATGATGATGGTTGCAGTTTTGACAATGAAATAGAGAGTGGGATAAGAGGTGTTTTTGTTGTCACAAATCTACCTAAAAACAGAGATGGAAATAACTGGGATGACGATTGTGACGATGGTGACGATGATTTCCATACCTACCCCCACTCCTCATTTCATCGTCACCATCGTCACAATCGTCATCCCTGAAATTTCCAGTAGTGTTACAGCCTATGGGAGAGTCTACTCCCCTTGTGTCTGTATCTTCTGCATATATGCAATACATGCTTGTGCCAGCTTGTTAATTTTTGGCTGACATAGGCGAGTGCTTTCTGGATATGAGGTTATGCAGAACTGCCAACGCTGATACATGGCATACAGGGCACTTTGTAATTCGCACAAGACATCATCTTCATCAAATCCTATATCCAGATCTTGTGTTGATTCAGAAATCTTTTGGGGTGGTTCCAAATCTTCTTGTGTTTCCTGCTCGTTCATTGCTTCAGGGGAACACTTTGAAAATCCCAGTTGGCAAACCAGCACAGGTCGGATTTCTGGCACCGCTGTTCGGATGGAATCCATATCTTTGTCTCAAACCTTGAATTTACCAGAAAGGATTTCATTGCGGGTGCCAGGGACAGCCTCCTCAGCAGCATCCACCGCCTTGGCAAAATTGGCTGCACGACGGACATAGCTTCCGCTGGTGTTGTTTTCACGGGCAATGCGGTCACAGGTACGCTCAGGGGAAACAATGTGCTCATTTTGAACACATTGTTTTGCATTGGAATTTCCTTTTCGTGCACCTACGGAACGCTTCTCTGCTTCGTACTGTTTACCAAGAAGATACTTCTTTTGTTCTGGGGTTAAATTACGCCGTCCAAGCTGATTTTTACAAATCCACGAAATAGCATCAAAGCGATCTGCAAAGGTCATTTCGTGGGTAGAGTAGGGGAGTTCAGGGTGTTCTTGCAAAATACGATAGCGGTTGTGTCCATCAATTAGAATTCCGTTCCAGAGGATAAAAGGGGAGATGATGGCGCCGTCATGTAAAATGTTTTCCTTCAGCTGCTCGAATTCCTCCTTGGTCAAAGGAGGGATATAACTTTGAAATTCAATGTCAATTTTGAACATCGTGGCTCACCTCTTATCTGGATTCATCACAAAGTATGCTATGTAATGGTTCATTCACAAGTTTATCTTCAAGGAAGAAAGGGAACGTGCGAGAGGGAAATAATTTGTTATATAAGATATCATTTTTGGAAAGAAAATACAATCTGTCATTTTGATGAGAAGTAAGTTAGCAAATGAATTGCATAGTTTGATGAAGTGAATTATAATGGTAACAGGTTGGAAAGATGTGGGCAATACCTCAAAATGCCCAAAGACCTGCTGATAGACGATATAAAAGGGTAAGAGAGGTGAACTTTGATGAGCAGTAACTTTTCTTTTCTGAATCGAAATTTCCCTACTTTGTATAAACAGGGAGAGCTGGCAGAGCGATATGAGTGAGGGAAGAAGAGGTATTCTGGGTATCGAAAGGAGGCTACAAACAATGAAGCAAGTGAAGAGGGTAAGGTGTATGGGTGTACGGCTGATGGCTGCGGTTCTCTCTGCTCTGCCCCTGTTCTCCCTCTCAGGTTGTTTCTTTTTCACTTCGGGTGATGAAGAGACAGG
>CALWON010000039.1 GCA_944383165.1 uncultured Oscillospiraceae bacterium | reverse complement strand
GTGGTGGGAACAACAGGGCTCGAACCTGTGACCCCATGCTTGTAAGGCATGTGCTCTACCAGCTGAGCTATGCTCCCAACTAGTCATCCGAGTTTTTGCCGCCTCACTTGCGACGGCTTCGTTAGTATACCGTATTCAAAAGAAAATGTCAACTGTTTTTTATAAAAAATTTTTTATTTTTTCTCAGCGCCAAACACCCCTTTTTTGTCTCCAATATTTTATAGGTCCTGATTTGATTTACTTGACATTTGACCGGAAACAGTGACATAATAAACTGGATCTTGTGGAGTGATTTTCATCTCAATGATCATTAACAAGCGCATAAAACAATTTACAGACAGAAAGAATCCGTGATGTAGTCAAAGGAGGAACTCCAGATGGGAACTAAGGTAAAACGTATTGGTGTTTTAACCAGTGGTGGTGATGCTCCTGGTATGAATGCGGCAGTCCGCGCTGTGGTCAGAACCGCCATTAACCAGGGTGTGGAGTGTATCGGAATCCGTCGAGGCTGGAATGGTCTCATCAACAGTGACTTTATCTGTATGACTCCCTCTACCGTCAGCCATACCATTAACAAAGGTGGCACTGTTCTGTACACCGCCCGCAGCAAGGAATTCATGACTGTAGAAGGTCGACAAAAGGCTCTAGGCACCTGTAAACTTCTGGGACTAGATGGCATTGTTGCCATTGGTGGCGATGGTACATTTCAGGGTGCTCTTGCCCTTTCCAGACAGGCTGCTGAAAATGGTACAGATATTAAGGTTGTGGGTATTCCTGCCACCATTGATAATGACATTGGCTGTTCCCACTACACCATTGGGTTTGACACTGCCTGCAATACTGCCATTGAGTGTATCGACAAATTGCGTGACACCATGCAGTCACATGAACGCTGCTCCGTGGTAGAGGTTATGGGTCGTCATGCTGGCTATCTTGCCCTCTATGTGGGTATTTCTGTGGGCGCAACTGCTGTCCTGATTCCTGAACGGGAGGTAGATTTCCAGCGGGATGTAGTAGAAAAAATCCGTGATGCCCGTTTGGCTGGTTCCACCCATTATATGGTGGTTGTGGCAGAAGGTGCTGGCAGTGCTATCGACATTGGCAAACAAATTCACAACGAAGTTGGCATTGATCCCCGTGTGACTGTTTTGGGACATATTCAACGTGGTGGTGCGCCAACTGCCCGTGACCGTGAAACGGCCAGCCGTATGGGCTATGAGGCAGTGATGACTCTGTTGCGGGATACTGGCAACAGTATCATTGCCATGCATGATGGGCGTATTGTGGATTTGGATATGGAGGAAGCACTTGCTATGAAGAAAAACTTCCAGATGGACCGCTATCAGGTTCTGGAAGCTCTCAGCTATTCTGCCCATATTATTTAAAGATAATATAAAAAGCCAAAGGAAAACTTTTATTCTCCTTTGGCTTTCTTTTTATTTTGAGCGTTTCAAAACTTCTACCAAAAAGCGGTATACCCGCTGTACTGATGCAATACTCATCTTTTCTCTTGGAGTATGAATTTCAAAGAGGTCTGGACCAATGGAAATACAGTCCAGCCCAGGAATTTTTCCTGCAAACACACCGCACTCCAGCCCTGCGTGGATGGCTTCAATTTTTGGCTCATGCCCATACTGCTCTACAAACACAGAGACCATCCGTTCACGCAGGGGGGAATTCTCCTGATACTGCCAGCCTGCGTACTCCCCTTTAAACTGTACTGTACCGCCTAACTGGGTCATGAGACATAACAGTTGGTCTTTCAACATCTGCTTCTGAGAATCCACAGAACTGCGCACAGAATAGGATGCCATCATGTTGCCTTCTTCTGTCTTTAAAATCCCCATATTTAGGGAGGTTTGCACCAATCCAGCAATTTCTGCACTCATTGCCTGAATGCCATTGGGCAGACAGGTCAGCATACACAGTACCTTCTCAGAACTCTCCTGTGTCATGGGAATCTGGGACTGTGTACAAAGTTCTGCTTTCACAAAGAGATTCGGGTCTGTGGTTTGATATTCATTTCTCAGAATTTTCTCCATCTCTGCCGCCACTGCCTGCACCTGTACAGTATCCTGTACCACACCAAAGGCTCTTGTTTCCACTGGAATGGCATTGTCCTTCAAACCACCTTCCACACGAATCAGGCGCATCTGTCCCTGTGAATCCAAAGCCCGCAGCACCCTGCCCATTAACATATTGGAATTGGCTCTTCCCTTGTCAATTTCTGTTCCAGAGTGACCACCGGTCAATCCACCCACAACCAGAGAAAAACCCTGCCCAGCAAACGCTGCCCGCTCCACAGGCAATGTACAGGTACTGGTGTTGCCACCAGCACAACTGACGGTAAACACACCCTCCAATTCAGAGTCAATGTTGATCATGGTGTGCCCCTTTAGTGGGGATACATCAATGGAGGCTGCCCCCAGTAGTCCTATTTCTTCATCTACGGTAAATACCGCCTCAATACGTGGATGCTGTAAGGTATGATCGTCCAAAACTGCCATTGCCATCGCTACCGCAATGCCATCATCACCACCCAATGTAGTGCCTTTGGCAGAGACATATTCCTCATCCACCACCAGCTCTAGACCCTCTTTTGCCATATCTTTGGTGCAGTCCGGCAGTTTTTCACACACCATATCCAGATGCCCCTGCAAAATCACAGGTTCTGCCTGTTCATAGCCTGGTGTTGCCTCTTTGATAATGATAATATTGTTGTCTGCATCCTGATAATGCTCCAATCCCCGCTCTTTTGCAAATGCCACACACCAGTCACTGATTGCTTTTGTGTTACCTGAACCGTGTGGAATGGCACACATCTCCTCAAACAGTGCAAATACTTTCTCTGGCTGTACCCCTTTTAAGATACCCATTTTAAAAACTTCCTTTCTACCCTTATTGTTTTCGTTTATAACGCAGACCGCCTGCATCCTCTAGCATCTGCTGTTCCAGCATATACGCAATCACTTTTTTAGAGAATTCCTGTGGATTGTTGACTTGAATCCGTTGTCTGCTCCAAAAAAGCCCCGCTTTCATCCCAGAAACCTGTTCTGCAATCCATTTTTGATCTATCAGCGGTTTTTGCTTCATGGCACGCACAATCTTATAGGCACACTTGCTCAATAGAACTCGCTCCAAATCCTGTGCCTGTGTGGCACTTTTTTTCAAGCCCCATAGATATAAAATGGCTGTTACTATGGCAAATAAAAAAATCCCTATGATTTTCTGTGCGACTGTCACTTCTTCACCTGATCCCTTCCTAAAAAGAGAATAAACTGGTTATTACGCAAAATCTGAACATATTTCACCAGTCTGTCATACAATGGCTCTGCCTTTTCTCCAAACTGTTCTTTCATCCGCTGTGCCAGCTTGCCCACTGTTTTTTGCCCATCTATTTCTTTCCACAAAAAACTACCATACTCATCCAGTTTAATATGGCTCACTCTGGGCGTGTGGAAAAAAGTCTGGGCAATTTTATGATAAAATCCCTTGTGTACCATATGAATGGTCACAATCCCCTTTTCATCCTCACTCCAGGTATGTTGTGGGTGGTATATAGGCACATAATCCAGATAATTGTCTTTTTTATGATTTGCCATATCAGCACTCCTTTGTATTAAAATCGGGCTGTATACTTCAGTATACAGCCCGTTTCCTATTTATGCAATCGGTTTTTATTTCTTTTTCTGGTCTTTCATTGCAAAGAGATAGAGTGTACCCAGCAACAGAGCAAAGCAGATGAGACCACCAATAGAACCAATGCTGATTCCCTTTGCTCCCAGATCAATTACATCACTGACATAACCAGCACCACTTGGAATGACAGCCAGCACTGCCAGAATGATGCCTACAATACCCTCACCAGCAATGAGACCGGAGGAGTAGAGCACACCGGACTGTACCACATCATTTTTCTCTTTCTCAGAGCTGTATTTGCGCTTTTCCAGATACCAGCGCAGCAAACCGCCCAAAATCATAGGCACAGACAGATAGATGGGCAGATAGAGACCAATGGCGAAAGGCAACACAGGAATACCCAATACCTCTACCACAATAGCGATGAACACGCCAGTGAGCACCAGGTTCCAGGGCAGGTTTCCACCCATTACGCCCTCTACAATCATCTTCATCAGCACAGCCTGAGGTGCAGGCAGTGCATCAGAACCATAGCCATCCCATGCCATAGACAACAGATACAAAATGCCACCAATGGCAATGGCAGAAATTACACAGCCAATAATCTCACCAATCTGCTGATTCTTGGGAGTAGAGCCAACCAGGAAACCTGTTTTTAGGTCCTGAGAAGTATCACCTGCAATGGCAGCAATAATACAAATGACACCACCAATGACAATGGCTGCAATCATCCCTTCCATCTGGTCAGCACCAGTGGCTTTGAGCAGCAAAGTGGCAACCAGCAAAGTAGCAATGGCCATACCAGATACAGGGTTATTAGAGGAACCAATCAGACCCACCATACGGGAAGATACAGTTGCGAAGAAGAAACCAAAAATAATGACTATAAATGCACTGAACAGATTCAGTGGGATCGCAGGAACCAGCCACAGCACAAATGCAATGACCACAATCACAATGAGCACCACATTCATGGGAATGTCCTGCTCGGTACGCAGTGTGCTGTTGCTACGACCTTTGCCATAGTCCTTCATGGCATCACGGAAGGTGCGTACAATCAGGGGCAGAGACTTCACCAGACTGATGACACCACCAGCTGCCACTGCACCTGCACCAATGTAGCGCAGGAAGGTACCCCAAAGATTTGATACACCGCCATCCGCAATCAGTTCATTGATGGTGACATCGGCAGGGAATAGAATGGTCTCTCCACCAAACAGCACCATAAGGGGCATAATCACAAACCATCCCAACACACCACCTGCAAACAGGTAGGAGGACACCTTCACACCACAGATATAACCGACACCAGCCAGCGCAGGGAGCACATCAATACCAATACCAGACCCTTTGTATGCTGGAATATCATAGGTGATTTCACTGGGAAAAATTTTAAGACCATCTGTTATAAGCTTATAAAGGGCTGCAATCCCCAATCCTGAGAATACAGTAGAGGCCTTGGCTCCACCTTCTTCACCAGCAATCAGAACCTCAGCACAGGCCTGTCCCTCAGGGTAGGCAAGTACACCATGCTCCTTTACAATTAGAGCACTGCGCAAGGGAATCATCATCATGACACCCAATACGCCACCACAAAGCGCAATCAGACCAATTTCTATCAGAGATGGCACATCACAAAGACCATCTTTTGCCCACATAAAAAGGGCTGGCAATGTGAAAATCGCACCAGCTGCCACAGATTCACCAGCAGAACCAATGGTCTGTACCATATTGTTCTCCAAAATGGAATCCCGACGCAGCACTTTACGGATAATACCCATTGAAATCACTGCGGCGGGAATGGAGGCTGAAACTGTCATACCCACACGCAAGCCCAAATAGGCATTTGCCCCACCGAACACCACAGCCAGAATAGCACCCAGCAGGACAGAAACCACTGTAAACTCTGGCATGATTTTATTCGCTGGAACATAAGGTTGGAAATTTTTTTCTTCCACGAATATCTCGTTCCCTTCTCATTTATTTGTGTGTTCTGAACCCGTTGTCTCACTTCTTTCCATTCATTCCACACAATCTTTTGTATTTTATCTAATTTTATTCCATTCGTCAAGTTTCTATCCTAAATTATCCCTCCAAAATGGAACAAAATAAATCAAACCAAGAATTTCTTTCTTGTAATTATTTTTCATTTCATCCCTCTCTTGCATTTTCTCACATACGCCCCTATAATGGTTCTAACTTGTATGATTTTTAGCTTTCGTGAGGAAGGATCAAGAGAAAGGTGAGTGTAGTATGAAAATTGTCATTGTGGGCAATGGCAAGGTTGGATTTTCTCTGGCTGAACATTTAGTCAAAGAGTCCCATGATTTGACCATTGTAGATATGCAGGAAGAGCCTCTGCGCAAAGCCAGTGACATATTGGACATCATGAGTGTGAAGGGGAATGGTGTTTCTTCTTCCACTTTGAAAGAGGCTGGTGCAGAGTACGCAGACCTTCTGGTTGCTGCCACCAGTTCTGACGAAGTCAATATGGTGTGCTGTTCCACAGCCAAACACCTTGGAGCAAAATGTACCATTGCCCGTATCCGCAATCCAGAATACACCATGGGAATTAGCGAACTGAAAAAAACCATGGGGATTGATATGGTTATTAACCCAGAAAATGCTTCTGCCACAGAAATTGCCCGCTGGCTGCGTTTTCCCTCTGCTGCCAATATTGAGACCTTTTGCCGTGGTCGTGTGGAGCTGATGGGGTTCCGTTTACAGGCAAAGGATTTTATGGTGGGCAAGCCCCTTTACGCCCTATCTGACCAAGTGAAGAAGCTATCCCTCCTGTTCTGTGCCATTGAACGGGACAGCGAGGTCTTTATCCCAGATGGCGCTTTTGTGCCAAAAGAAAATGATAAACTCTATGTCATTGGTCGCCCATCCAGCCTAGACCAGTTTTTCCGCCTATTGGGTCGCTACTGCCCAAAGGTAAAGGATGTCTTTATTGTGGGGGGCGGGAAAATCTCCTTATATCTCACCACAATTTTAGAAAAAATGAAAATGCGAACCAAAATCGTGGAGTTAAGCCCAGAACGCTGCCGCCAAATCAGTGAACAACTAAATCACACCATGGTTATCTGTGGGGATGGTACCGATCAGGAGCTACTCAATGAGGAACGGCTTGCTTCATCGGATGCCTTTGTGGCATTGACCGACCGGGACGAGGACAACCTCATCCTCTCCCTCTATGCCATGCAGTTGGGCATTCCCAAGGTGATTACCAAGTCCAACCGCCAAAATTATGCAGGCATTGCCCGCGCAGTTGGGCTAGACAGTATTATTTCCCCAAAATCCATTACCGTTTCCCAGATCCTCCAGTTGGTGCGTGGTATGGAAAACTCTGAGGGGTCCGTTATGACCACCCTCTACCGCATTGCTGATGGTTTAGCGGAAGCAATGGAATTCTCTGTAGGCTCCCATACCAAACATTTGGGGGTTGCACTAAAGGATTTAACCCTAAAAAAGGGGATTTTATTGGCTGTCATCATGCGAAATGGGGAGATTATTATCCCAGAGGGCAATTCCTCCATTCAGGAGGGGGATTCTGTCATTGTGATTGCACGGGATCACCACCTTCTCAACCTAAATGATATCTATGCAGACGATGATGAGGATTTTCCCATCACAGGAGGGCTGACATGAATTTCAATTTAGTGCTGAAGGTAGTAGCCAGAATCATTTTAGTTGAAGCTGGGGCACTGTCTTTTCCCATGCTGGTGGCATACAGCTATGGGGAATCCACACTCCCCTTTCTCTTAACCATTGGGCTTCTGCTTTTATTCTGTATCCCCCTCTCCTTCCTGCCATCCAAAAAAGAATTCTTTTTACGGGAAGGATTTGTGACTGTTGGGCTTTTGTGGTTGATTACAGGCATTGTAGGGGGACTCCCATTCTATTTTTCCGGCTATTTCTCCTCGTTTATTGACTGTGTATTTGAGTCCTGTTCTGGATTCACCACCACTGGTGCCACCATCCTGACCGATATTGAGGCTTTGCCCTATGGTATCCTGTTCTGGCGTTCCTTTACCCACTGGCTGGGTGGTATGGGTGTTCTGGTTCTTGCCACTGCCATTCTACCCTCCTTTGGTATCCGCTCCCACTATATGACACAGGCAGAAAGCCCGGGACCAGTATTTTCCAAACTGGTCCCCAAACAGTCCCAAACTTCCAAAATCCTTTATGGAATTTACTGCGCTTTGACAGTCATTGAGGCGTTTATCTTAAAAATTTTGGGTATGCCCTTGTATGATGCAGTCATCCACGCCTTTTCCACTGCTGGTACAGGCGGTTTTTCCAATCGAAATGCCAGTGTAGGGGCGTATGGTGACCCAGTCATTGAAATGGTCATTGCTGTGTTTGCCATCCTTTTTTCTGTGAACTTTGGGCTCTATTTTCTTCTCATCCGCCGCAGGTTCCGTGAAGTTTTGGCAAGTGATGAACTACGGTTCTTTGTGGGCATTGTGGCAGGTGCTACCCTTTTGATTACCATCAACACACTTCCCATATACCAAACTGTTCTGGAAAGTTTCCGTTATGCATTCTTTCAGGTTGCGTCTATCATTTCCACTACAGGTTTTGCCACTGCGGACTATGTATTATGGCCTCAGTTCTCCCAGTGCATCCTGATTCTACTCATGTTTTGCGGTGCCTGTGCAGGTTCTACTGGTGGTGGCATCAAATGCTCCCGCATCCTGATGCTCCTCCGCTCCATCCGCCGGGAACTGCACTGCATTACCCACCCCCGCTCTGTTGAAGTGGTCCGTTTGGATGGCAAGGTGGTAGAAGAAAAAACCATGCACTCTGTCCTTGTGTTTTTCTGCTGCTATCTGCTTGTCATTTTAGGTGCTACCTTGATTATCTCTCTAGATGGCTACTCTTTTTCCACTTCCTTCTCCTCTGCTTTGACCTGTGTCAGCAATGTGGGACCCGGATTGGAGCTAGTGGGACCAACCGGGAATTTTTCCACTTTTTCCCCTCTTTCCAAAGCAGTGATGGCACTGTGTATGATTATTGGTCGTCTTGAAATCTTCCCTATCCTAGTTCTTTTTAGCCATCTCACTTGGCGTCGCACATAAGTATATGAAAAATGGTAACTCTAGTCCTGTAGAGTTACCATTTTTTTATGGAGGGAACACAATGTTAAATACACGGAAGGCAGCCATCATCGGATGTGGCTTTGTTGGGGCATCCATTGCTTTTGCCCTGATGCAGCAGGGGATTTTTTCGGAGCTAATTCTCATTGACCAAAATGAAGAAAAGGCACAGGGGGAAGCTATGGATCTCTCCCATGGCATTCCCTATACCGCGTCCATGCAAATTAAGGCTGGCACATATGATGATATCACCGATTGTGCTATGATTATCCTCACCGCAGGTGTAAATCAAAAACCAAACGAAAGCCGTCTTGATTTGATTGGGCGTAACCTTGTCATTTTAAAATCAATCCTATCAGAATTGACCAGAAGAAATGTACAGGGTATTTTGTTGGTGGTTTCCAATCCTGTGGATGTGCTTACCTATGCCGCATGGAAGCTGTCTCATCTACCCGCACACCGTGTCATGGGTTCAGGCACCGTTTTGGACACTGCCAGATTGAAATATCTGCTTGGGCAACATCTAGGGGTGGACAGCCGCAATGTCCATGCAGCCATCATTGGAGAACATGGTGACAGTGAATTGGCTGTTTGGAGTAGTTCCAATGTATCTTCAGTAGACTTGGATCATTTTTGCGAATTGAGGGGGCACCATCGCCACCGGGAAGCAATGGAGCAAATCTTGCATGATGTGCGCAGCAGTGCCTATGAAATCATTCAACGCAAGGGAGCAACCTATTATGGCATTGCTATGGCAGTTGCCCGCATTGCCCAGTGTGTGATGATGGACGAACATGCCATCCTACCAGTTTCTACGGTGCTTCAGGGGGAATATGGTCTATCGGGTCTTGCCCTCAGCATTCCTTCTATTTTGGGACATGCTGGTGTAGAACGGGTTCTGGATTTGCCTCTCTCTCCAAAAGAGCGACAATCCCTTTTAGATTGCGCACAACAACTTCAGTCTGTGATTGCTCAACTTCCACTATCCTAATACTTTTTATGGAATAGTCACAGGTTTCTTTTTACTTCTTCCATTCCTTTTGTGCTTCTGCTATAATGTGGGGAGAATATGTGAGGAGGATTCCTGTATGGATGAACTGTTAGAGCGGTTGATTGAATCCAACCGTCATTACACCACCGCTGGCAAACTTGCCAACTATATTCCAGAGCTTGCCAAAGCCAATCAAAATGAATTGGGGATCTATGTCGTATCCAGCGATGGACGCACCAGCTTTGCTGGGGATTGTCAGAAAAACTTTACCATTCAAAGCATCATCAAACCTATTTTACTTCTCCTTGCTCTGATGGACAATGGCGAGGAGATGGTACGCAGTCATGTGGGTGTGGAAGCCACCGGAAAACCTTTTGATGCCATTAACTATACTGACCAGACTTTACTCAGTGAACATCTCAATCCAATGGTCAATATGGGTGCCATTTTACTTTGCACTCTCATCAAAGGGCAATCCTATTCAGAGAAATTTGAGCGACTTCTGGAATTGACCAGAACACTGGCTGGAAATCCAGATATTACAGTCAATGAGGCTGTCTATCAGTCAGAAAAACGCACAGGCAGTCGGAATCGTGCCTTGGCTTTTCTGCTAAAAAGTCAGGGACTGCTTTCCGATGATGTGGAAGAAGTTTTGGACTGCTACTTCCGTGGCTGTTCTATTCAGGTCAACTGTAAAGACCTTGCCAATATCGGTTTTACTTTTGCAAACCGTGGTCGGCGTCCAGTGTCTGAAGAACGTGTTTTTTCTGCCCGCTTTGCCCACTATGTCAATGCAGTACTGATGACCTGTGGCATGTATGACGGTGCTGGTGACTTTGCTGTTCGAGTTGGTCTCCCTGCAAAAAGTGGTGTAGGAGGTGGGATCATGGCCATTTCTCCCACCCGTATGGGAATTGGTATCTATTCCCCTGGCTTAGACCAAAAGGGCAATAGCCTTGCTGGTATTCATGTATTGGAAGATTTAAGCCATACTCTATATCTTAGTGTGTTTTAAGATTAGAAATATTTAAAAAATGCCTCAAAACATTCTGTTTTGAGGCATTTTTTTAATTTCTCTTTTCTCCTGACCACTCTGCAACAGCAGTATAGAGTACATCTGTAGAGGAGTTCAGGGCAGTTTCACAGGAATCCTGAATCACACCTACAATAAAGCCAACTCCCACCACCTGCATGGAAATATCATTGGAAATGCCAAACAGGCTACAGGCAAGGGGAACCAACAACAGAGAACCACCCGCTACACCAGAGGCACCACAGGCACTGACTGCAGATAAGAGACACAAAATCAGTGCAGAGGCAAAATCCACTTCAATCCCCAATGTGTGAGCCGCCGCCAGTGCCAAAATGGAAATAGTAATGGCAGCACCTCCCATATTGATGGTGGCACCCAATGGGATGGATACTGCATAGGTATCTTCATCCAGCCCCAGTTTCTTACAAAGTCTCATATTCACTGGGATGTTTGCAGCGGAGCTGCGCGTAAAAAATGCAGTCAACCCACTTTCCCACAGACACTGGAATACCAGTGGAAATGGATTTTTCCGCAACAGCAAAAATACAATCAATGGATTGATTACCAGTGCCATCACTGCCATACTGCCCACCAGCAATACAATCAGTTTTCCATAGCCAAGCAGGGCTTTCATCCCCAAGGTAGAAATGGAAGTAAACACAAGCCCCATAACACCAAAAGGCGCACAGCCAATCACCCAACGCACAATCTGGGACACCGCATCTGCCAAATGCTCCAGCACATCCTTTGTGGTCTGGGATGCCTTTCGCAGCGCTACACCCATCAACACTGCCCATGCCAGAATCCCAATATAGTTGGCATTCAATAAGGCAGAAATAGGGTTAGACACTACACTCATCAACAAAGTGCGCAAAACCTCTGCTACACCATCTGGTGGTGCCATCCCTTCCTGTGCCACTGCAAGCCCCAATGTAACTGGGAACAGGAAGCTGGCAACCACAGCCACACAGCCTGCCAAAAATGTTCCCAATAAATACAGTACAATAACACGGGACATATGGGTGGATTTTCCTTCCTGATGTTTTGCCAATGCCACCATGACCAGGAACAGCACCAACACAGGTGCCACAGCCTTCAGTGCCCCTACAAACAGTTCCCCTAACAGGGAAATCCAACTCGCCTGTGGCACTGTCAGTCCCAATACCACACCTAGCACTAACCCACATAAAATTTTTAAAATTAGGCTGGTCTCACTCCATCGTTTTACGAGCTCTTTCATATGAATCACTGTCCTTTCCTAATTCCTTCCCATCTTGTGACATAGTATACCATACTTTTTTCTTTCTTCCTATGCACATTTAGAGAGAACAAGTGTATTTCATATGTGGACGCTTCATCCATATTCAACAAAAGATGCCCAATGTTACATACCAGATTGTAACAACACCAATACAATCCCATAAATCACACTGGCTGTAATGCCACTAACCAGCACAGGTCCTGCTACCACAAACAGCTTTGACGAAGTACCAGTGATGAGCCCCTCTGTTTTAAATTCCAACGCTGGTGAGACCATTGCATTGGCAAATCCGGTAATGGGTACTAGGGTTCCTGCCCCTGCATGTTTTGCCAGTTTATCAAAAAGACCCAGCCCTGTTAAGATCCCTGACAGGACAATCAAACTGATCGAAGCCAGTGTCCCTGCCTGCTCCTGCTGTACCCCAAAATATTGATACAGGTTCATCAAGCCCTGTGCCAGTGTACAAATGCCACCTCCTACACCAAACGCCCAAAGGATATTTTTCCCTGTTGTAGATGGTTGCTGCCGCTCTTGCACTAACTTTTGATACTCTTTTGATTCCATTGGACAACCTCTTTTCCACTTTTTTCTTATTATGGGTTCCTTTTGCATTTTTTATACCTATCTGGACATAAAATCCTGTAAAACATCATATGTTACTGTGAAAGAGGTGATATTCTATGGTTCATTCCAAGCAGACCCTATTCTATTATTTTCTCCTGTCTCTGATTTTAGGCAGTGGACTGCATTTTCTGTATACTCTAATGCCTTCTCCATTTACAGCAGTCATTGCACCCATTTCTGAAAGTATATGGGAACATACCAAAATTATTTATTTTCCTTATCTGCTCCTTGCTTTGCTCTACAATCGTCGTCATTCCCCTTCCACCATTGGCTCCTTTTTGCTTGCTCTGCCTATGATGTGTTTTTCTATGCTCACCATAGGTTCAATTTATCATATTGTGTTGGACTTCCATGCTCTCTGGTTTGACTTACTTCTATTTTTCCTTGTAATGGCATTTGGTTTCTGGTTTCCTGCCCATTGCTCTATTCCATCCCAAACGCCCCTCTGGTATCTGGGCATAGCCCTGACTATTTTATTGGGAATTCTGATTTTTGTATTTACCCTCTTTCCTCCGACTCCCCTCTTATTTCAAGATCTATCCTCTGTAAGCAGGTAATATCCCTTCCCTTTTCCTCCCTTTTTTGCTATACTAATACACAAAAGCTACTTACAGATAGCGGAATGGGGGAACATTATGTTTTTGTATGGTCTATCTTCTTTAACCCATCGTCAAGATGCCTATACACTACTACAAACTGCCCTACATCAAATCTATGGACTTTCAGAGTTACCTGAGCTCAAACAACAGGAACGTGGAAAACCCTATTTCCCCCAATATCCCTCCATCCACTTTAATCTCAGTCACAGTGGTTCCTTTGCGTTGTGTGGGATCTCAGACCAACCTATTGGGGTAGACATTCAAGTGTTACGTCCTTTTCGTCCCACATTGATGAAACGCTCCTGTTCGGACCATGAACTTGCCTGGTTACATTCCCGTGGAATGCAAGAGAGTGACTTTGCTTTGCTTTGGACATTAAAGGAAAGCATTGGAAAATATACTGGGTATGGACTGCCTTATCCCCCCTCCCGTCTGCTTGTCCCTACCCCGCCTTTAGGTGAACCATTTTCTACGGATGCTACCTATCCCTACCAAAACCTTTTTTGTCGGGTATATATAGAACCTACCTGGTGTGCTGCTGTTTGCTCCTCCCAAACTCCATCAAAAAAAATTATATGGATATTAAAAAAGTAGTTGACAATTTTAACTTCATGTGATAATATACATGTTGCACTGAGCAAAAGTGCTTCTACCTCTTTGCGCGAGTGGTGGAATTGGTAGACTCGCTGGCTTCAGGTGCCAGTGCTCGCAAGGGCGTGCGGGTTCGACTCCCGCCTCGCGCACCAAACCAACATAATCCGAACTTGTCTTCGATAGGAGATAAGTTCGGATTATTTTTTTACCACTACAAAACCGACTACTACTGCAAAGGAGTAACACACAGCCCCACCTTACATCTGGTTGCGCCCTCTCTTCCTGTGACATTTCTCTAGCTCTCTATTTGTTCACAGCATAAATAAACACTTTTTGTTCCTATGTATCCAAATATATTTTAAAAAAGCTAGTGAAACAGTTCATTATCTATGCTACAATAACCCTATAAATTAAGGCAAATTTTACTGTAAAAAGGAATATACAAATGGATAGGAGGGAAATTTGTGTGAAAAAGTTATTTATTTTACCCTGTGTGTTGTCTCTGATACTTCCCCTGACTAGTTGCACACAAGCACCTAATAAGTCCAAAGCAGATGAAGTGACAGGTGGGATGTCATTAGCGTCTTTCTATTATGAGGAAGATGTTGCAAGATATCAAAATGCCGATATTGTTTTGGATGGTTTTGTAAACACAGACCCACATCCAATCAGTGACCAGATCGAAGCGGAAGAAAGAGCAAAATATGAAGTCACAATCGAATATACCACAATCAGTGATTATCGTGATGCTGACGCTGGAATGTGGCGTATAGATTTCTTTACTTTGGAACGGACAGATGATGGTCTCCCTATCATCAGCAATATACAGAAAGTTTATCTTGGTGATAATGGAATTACACAGTTGATTGTGTATGAGGATGAATAGAACATTTACTAGATACTAAAAAACTGTCTAAAACTACCCTGATTCATTGCTGAAACAGACCGCAGCCATCTTTTCTATGATGACTGCGGTCTGTTTGATACAAATGAAACTCTATTATGACAGTTTTACAAATTTACTGCGATCTGCTCGACACAAGGGACACTGGAAGCCCTCTGGCAATTCTTCCTTCTCTGCAATATAGCCACATACTGTACAACGCCATCCAAAATTTTCTTGTTTTGTACGATAGACTGTAGCAGTGGCAGGAGTGGAATTTTGGTAGTCATCCAAAGTCAGTGCAGATCCACTGCCCAGTACCTCTGCTTCCTGTACCTCTCCAATAAACAGTACATAATTGCCTACATCCAATTTTTCCACAATGCGGCAGCTAATACGAGATAGGGCATACTCTTTCAAATAGGGGTTCCCTGCTCCATCCAAAGATACCTCATACCCCTCAAACTTGTTCACTGCTCGCCCAGACTTATAACCAAACAAGTCAATCAATTCTTTTGGTGTCTCTTTTGACAGTACAGTTGCCACAAAACTGCCTGCTCCCTCCACTGCCTTATAGGTCTCATTGCTTTTATTAAGTGTAATAGAAAACTTATAGGGCATAGATGATGTAACCTGATGCAATGAATTGACAATACAACCTTGATACTTGCCTTCTTGCGTTGCACCTACTAAAAACAGTCCATAGTTGATACTTTGAAAAGCTTTACGGTTCATAAATTATCCTCCTAAATAAAAATTATTCTTGTTAAGAGAATAGCTCATCTTAGCAGAAAAGTCAACCAATATTTCTGCTCTCATTTTACTGCTTGGAATGGTTGACAGGGACCCAATAAGGAATATCTTCTTCTATTTCTTGTTCTTCTTGTTCCCCTTCCTGTTTTGGTGGTGAAATCTGTATTTTTTCAGGTGTAAAATATAAATTTAAATCCACTGCACCGGAAATACCAGGGATTTTACCACTGGAGGTATACTGCCACATATCAAAATTGTAATAGAAGGAGGGATAATCTGTATATTGTGCCAACCAGAACGGATACTCTGTAATCTGGCTCAGATCCAAATTGTTATACGCCAGATTTTGATAGAAGTATACCATAGGTTGATACCCTGCATCTTCAATTTCCTGACAAAAAGCGTGAATCATAGTTGTCATCATATCAACATTGGGGATCTTTTGCGTTCTGGAACCAGCATAGTTTTGATGTTCCCAATCATATACCACTGGGTATGTAATATATTGACGGTAGGGTTCTATCTGCTCAATGACATAGGCTGCTTCCTGCCTTGCTTCTGCCTCAGTCACAGATTGAGAGAAAAAGTATATCCCTACATCCATTCCAACAGAGTACACGCCTTGAATATTCTCTTCAAAATATTTATCCGGCATAATTTTTCCTTCACTACCATATCCACGATAGCCTACTCGCAACATGGCAAATTCAATGCCAGAATCTTTTACTTTCTGCCAATCAATGCTGCCCTGATGGACAGATACATCAATTCCAGCTACTGCTTTTTTTCCATCCTTTTCATAATAGATTCTTCCATCTTTCTTCTGAAAGTCCTGTGGTAGATAGGCATTCACCGGGACATCCTGTAAAATATCATAATAATCACCCATAAAGGCAATCTGCTTTCCAAATCTGTGAACACGGTCCACCTGCCACACAATGACACTGATTTCCGCACGAGTAATACTCTGTTCCGGTAAGAATACCAACTTACCATCTTGTTCACTGCCGGTTACAATACCAATTTCGTATAAAGTAGTCAAATATGGGTCATCTATATCTGCAAAAGGAGACTTCTCTGTGGATAATTCCAAACCCAATGCTTTGACTGCTAGATGAGCAACCAAAACACGTTCCATCGGCTCATCCAAATCCCCAATTTGTTCTTTGGTCAAATATCCATGCTCTATTGCATACTTTGCGTATCCACTGGCATAGTGGGAATCCACAGGGGCAATATCTCCTGTTCCTGCTGCTTTCAGCACCATAACAAGAGCTGCTCCTGCTGTTAGTGGGTCATTTGCACCAAAATAGCCATCTCCATATCCATCAATCATGCCTGCGCTGTTTAATGTGGAAACAAACTCATAATACCAGTCATCTTTTTGTAAGTCTTTAAATGGGCTAACATAACCACTAGGAGCAGCTAATTCATATTTTGCCGCTGATACAGGGAGCATGGTTACGGAAATGAACATAGAAACAACTGCCAAAGCTCCCCCTAAAATGCGCTTTATCATAGGTGTAAATCTCTCCTATTTTTATTGTTTTTAACTTTCCTCTCATTATATCAAATTTCTAATTTTAATACAATGGATTTACTTTCCTCCTACTTTCTTTTGAAAAAAGAAAGTAGGCAAAGAAAATTTCATGAGTTCTCTGAAGCAACCGTTGCTTTCTTGGCAGTCTCATCCACTTTTCTACCCAATATTCTTAGAAACCTCAACTCTGTCCTATCACAAAATCTCGGTGATGGCTTCACCTAAAGTTCTTTTTGCCTACTTTTTCTTGGAAGAAAAAGTAGGTGGGCAAAGAAAATTTCATGAGTTCTCTGAAGCAACCGTTGCTTTCTTGGCAGTCTCATCCACTTTTCTACCCAATATT
>CALWON010000038.1 GCA_944383165.1 uncultured Oscillospiraceae bacterium | reverse complement strand
GTGCCGCCGCCTCTTTTGGCTCCTCTGTAACCGCTGGTGCTGGTTCCACTGCCTGGCTGGCTTCTTCTGCAACTGCTATCTCTGGTTCCACTGCCTGGCTAGCTTCCTCTGCAAGCCTTGGTTGAGGTACTTCCAACCCCTGCTGTTCCTTCAATTCTGCTTGCAGTGCATCCTCCAATGCGTTATGGATGGATTCTGAAATTGCATTGTGATTGGTACGGGCTACCTCTAAAATGGGGGGCGCCAAATGTCTGCTTTGTGTATTGTCCGGTTTGACCTCCTGCTTAACTTCCTGCTCCCCCTCTACTTCCGTCTTCGTTTCCTGCTCCTCATGCTGCACCTGTGGAGCAGATGGAGGATTAAGAGGGGGTTCCTCCTTCTGTGCTGGTGGCTCTGCCTCTATTTTGGAAGCAGAACCCAGCAGGTTTAGCACATGCGCCGTTTTACTGCTGGTAGACCCCTTTTTTGCCGCCATCAAATATCCCTCCCATCAATCGTCAGAAAACAATGTCCTACAATCTCGTCACATAGGCGCTCAAAATCCCGGGCAGGTTTTGCCTGTGGCTCGAAATCTACTACACTCATCCCATGAGCAGGGGCACCAGCCACTGCTACACTAGTTCTAATTTTACTCTCAAACACCTTGCTATCCAACTGGTTTGCCAACTGCTCTGCCAACTCCAGCATCTCCTGGTTGAGACGGAACCTGGCATTATATCGGTTAATCAAAATACCCAGCACATTCAATCTGGAATTGTAGTAGCTACGTACGCTTTCAATTGTTTCCTTGATTTGGGAGACTCCCAACAAACTGAGTACCTCTGGAGCCATAGGGATAATTAAATGATCAGTTGCCACATATGCATTCACGGTCAAAATATTCAATGCCGGTGGGGTATCGATGATAATATAGTCATAGTCATCCTGTACTTTAGAAAGGGCTGTTTTCAGCAAAAACTCTCTCCCCGCCTTGCTAAATTCCAGTTCAGAGGAAGACAAAAGAATATTTGAAGGCATGATATCACAGGTTTCTGTCTTGGAAATGGCATCCTTTGGCTCTACTGCGCCACGAAATACATCATAAATTGTGGTGCACTTTTCAATATCTAACCCTAAACTAAATCCCAAACTGCCTTGTGGGTCTAAATCTACCCCCAATACCCTAGCCCCTCTGTGGCTGAGACAGGCCAGCAAGGCGGCAGCAACTGTCGTCTTCCCTACACCACCTTTTTGATTGGTGACTGTAATGATGGTTGTTGACATATCTCTCCAAAACTTCCTTTCTATATCATGTAATACCTGTCCACCATCTCAACAAAAAATGAAAGAAAAAAATAGAAGTCTTATTTTTTCATCAAATAGGACGATATAAGTTATGAGCGCACTTGAGTACTGCCACACACATAAATTCTACTCATGTTTGACATTTTTGTCAATCCATTCTCACACAACCACATAAAACAACACACTTAATTTTAGGAAGGAGTTCTTTGATATGGCATCTGTCAGTAGCTTAACTGGAAGTACCTCTTCCAGCAGCAGCATCTATGGAAATCGTACCACTAACATTCTCTCCGGTCTTGCCAGTGGCATGGATACTGAGGGTATGATTGAGGGTCTGATCTCAGGGTATAAGCAAAAGATTTCCAGTTTCAACCAAGATATTACCCGTCTGCAATGGCAGCAGCAGGCATATCAGTCCATTTCTGATAAGTTGGTGGAATTTTCTCGTAAATACACCTCTTATACCTCCTCAACCAACCTGTTCAGCACCAGCTTCTTTAAGAATGCGGTCAGCGTAACCCCATCTGGGACCTATGCCAATCTGGTGTCTGCCAGTGGAAAAACAACCAGTGAAATTTCGATCAAGAGCGCTTCCCTTGCCAGTGCCAGCCGTTATACCTATACAAACAATGGTTTAGGTGGGCTTGAGTATGATTCTGCCTCTAAAACCTCCTCTGTTTCAGGTACACCCAATAAGTTAAATGATAAATTTGTGGTCGGTGGTATGGATGGTTCCTTGACCCTTAACTATGGCAGCAAAACTGTAAGCATCGACTTTTCTGACACTGACTTGATGGGTACAGAAGCCAATGGCAGTGGCAAAATTGACTTGGAAAAAGTCAAGTCTAACATTGAAAACAAGTTAAAAAAATTAACCATCACAGATAGCTCAGGCAACAGTATGAAGGCATCCGACTGTATTGAGGTAACAGTATCCAACGGAAAGCTGAACTTTGTTGACAAGAAGAACCAGAACGAGATTTCTATTGCCTCTGCAACTGGGAATTTTGCCAGTTCCATTACCGATTTAAGCCAGGCAATCGAAGATGATGCACATTCCATTACCTTTGATACCTCTTTTGATGCTGCCCAAGAAGTACAGGGCTCTAGCTACCTGACTGGTAAAACTATTTCTGTCACCTTGAATGGGCAAACAAAAAAAATTAGCCTGGATGATGTGACAAACAATCCCACCGGTTCCGAGTTTTATGAGAAACTACAGGCTGAAATCGATGACACCTTTGGTTCTGGCAAAGTAACAGTGAGTCAGAAACCAGATGGTTCCTTGACCTTTACTCCTGCCCAGGGCAATACCTTTTCCATTGAGGGAGAAAATGAAAAGATCAATGAAGTATTGGGCTTTGGCAAAAATGGTCTGGCATCCTACCTGGACACCAGCCGTACACTGGGCGATTTGCTGGGTGTAGACGGCTCCGGAAACCTGAACGGTCTAACAGCAGTCCTGGGTGAGGGGATCTCTGTTGGTCCTGGTGGCATAGTCTCTGGTATTGTATCCCGTGATGGCAAGTATTATGATACTGCTGGAAACCAAGTCGATGCACAGGGGTACCGCGTTACCGAGGACAGTGATGGAAACTTAAACCGCCTCTTTTCCCTCTCTATCAATGGCGAGGAAATTGGTCTGTATAACAAGGATACTGCACTGGAAACGGTCATCAATAATGTGAACTCCAATTCAGATGCTGGTGTCACCATCAGCTACTCTAAAATGACCAACCAGTTTGTGCTCACTTCCAAGCAATCTGGTACTGGTGGTAAAATCGAAGTTGGTGAGGGGCTTGGACAGACACTTTTTGGAAATGTAGCAGATGCCAACAAACCTGACAGCGGGGCCACCTTTACTGAAGGACAGGATGCTACTATTGAGGTAACCGTCAATGGTCAGGATATGACACTGACCCGAAATTCCAATACCTTTGAAATTGATGGCATGACCATTACCATTGATGGTGCATTTAAGGCTGAGGATACAGATACACCTATTACCTTCACCAGCAAGACCAATGCTGATACCATTGTAGATGCAGTTAAGTCTATGGTCGAGGATTATAATGCCATTATTGAGGAAGTGCGTAAAGCATATAACACACAGCCTCTGAAAACCAGTAGTGGTGGAAAGTATGAGCCCTTGACCGATGATGAAAAGGCAGATATGTCTGAGAGTGCCATTGAGAATTATGAGGAGCAGGCAAAAACGGGTATTCTCTATATGGATCAGGATCTCTCTTCTCTCTATAGTGCCCTACGCAGTGCTATTTTGCCCAGCGGAGAAGATGGTGCTATTTTGCGGTCCATCGGAATCCAGACAGCCTATGAAGATGGTGTTACTACCCTGAAGTTAGACGAGACTGCCCTTCGCAATGCGATTGCTGAAAATCCAGACCAGGTACAGGACGCATTTGCAAAGAGCAAGGATGCCGGTTCCTCTACAGATGGTCTGATGGCATCCATTCAAAAGGTGACCAACAAGTATGCTGCTACAACTGGTGAGACAAAGGGTATCCTGATTGAAAAAGCAGGTTCCCAGTACTCCCCAACTGCCGCACTGGACAACACGATTTTGAATAAGATTCAGGATATTGAGGAACAAATTGACATTTGGCAGGAAAAAATGAGCAACAAGGTGGACTACTACACCAACAAATTTACCCAGTTGGAGTTGTTGATTAACCAAATGAACTCTCAAAGTTCGTCTCTTGCAGGTCTAACTTCTGGTTATTAACAGATTTATATAAGCAAGAAAGGATGCTTCAGTATCATGGATATCAAGGGCTACCAACACTATAAGCAGGATTCCATCAACACCATGACACAGGGGGAGCTTTTGTTACTGGTTTTTGACGAGCTTGTGAAACGTCTCACCTTGGCTGAGCTGATGCTAACAAAAGAAGATTTCCCCTCTTTTGAGGCAGCCACTGATAAAAGCCTAGAAATTGTTCGTTATTTAGACCATACCTTAGATTTAAACTATGCGATTGGTCGTGACTTACATCGAATCTATGATTTTATCTGTTATGATCTGAGCCGAATCAAAACTGGTCGGAACCGTACCGAGTTGGAGCGTGTAAAGAAAATGGCAATGGAACTGCGCGAAAGTTTTCGTCAGGCTGACAAACAACAGGGTGGGAAGTGATATGGGTACCTTAGTCAAAGAACAATGGGAAGCTGTGATTCCAATCCAACGGACGATGTACACGACAATGTCCGAAGTATATGAACTGACTGGCGAGATGTTAGACGCTGTCAAACGTCAGGATCGTGTTTCTGTGCGTATGTATTTGAAAATGCGTCAGGAACCAATTTTGAGGTTGTGTAATCTCAGGGAACAACTAGAGCATTATTGCAGTTTACTCCCTCCTGCATCTTCCCAGGAATTGCGTGATATTTTGTCTGGAAAATCTTCTGAACAGGATGAGCTCGCACCGCTGTGTAAACTTGTTGCACAAAACCAGCATCTATCCCAACGTACGATTCAGGCAGATCAACAACTTAACCAGATGTTGGCAGGAAAGAAATCCTTTTATCTGCAAAAATAAAACTCCCAAAGTACAAATTTGTGGTATAATAGGGATGCAGCTGTTGCTGCATCCCGTCCAGGTTGTAACTTGTAACCTGAATTAGAGATCGTTTTCTCTTTTATTATGGCTCAAAGCCAAGGGGTGTTGCATCACGCAACACCCCCTTTTTATGAATGCAGGTTTTGACCAAACAAATTGAAACACCACAGTGGGCCCCCGTTGGCGTGATTTGAGGATAACTCAGACAAAATGAGTTCAGGGTCCCACGCCACTAGGCTCCTGTCACGGCTATTGGGATCCCCAACTAATATCTTGCCATTCAGCGTTACTCCCCTTAAAATGATAAAGTGCCCTGAATTGGTAAAATGCCCTTTTCCCATCAGTGCAACAAACATATGCCCAGAAACCAAAGCCTGATAGAGGTCTTGTGGTGTTGAAATCTCCCACTCCTCGATGGTTAACCCAAAGCGCTCTGCGATCCCCTCCACGATGGACAAATAAGAGCCACTTCCTGGGGCGCAGTAACCTGCCTCATAAGCCAACTGGGCCATTTCTATGGGGTTCACCAATTCCCCACTGAGGGAGGACACAATCATTGCCATTGCTGTAGGTCCACATCCATATCCTGAAATGGAATCTGGTCCATATCGCCCACTAGCCCATGGCTCCTCGCCTTGATTGTAGTAGATTAAATCTACCAATCCCCCGCTCAATGTTTCCAGTTCCCCTTCTTTCGTAAAGGTTGTCACACTGCTATCCTCTGGCTCTAGTTCAGTGGCAACAGAAGGTTCCCCTGCAAGCTGCTGTACAATCGCCTCTGTCTCTTCAGCTTGTTCTGCCTCCTTCCCTCCCCACCCTGGCATCTCTGGCAAATAGGTAGGAATGGAAACTACCATATCGGAAACCCTACCCCATAAACGGATTGCTGTACGCTTTGTATTTTGTACCACAATCTGTGTTGTCTGAACTACGGGGTCTGTGATACGATAAAAGAGCACCGGATCAGCGACCCTGCAAACTGCCAGCTCTGCAACGATGATACAAATCAGGGCCAAAAAGACCCAAACAACCCAAGGCGGCGTTGGTTTTTTCTTATTGGGCTGTGACAATTTTACCACTCCAGTCCATATTCTTCTCAGGATTAGTATAACAAAAATTCTCTCTCATGTATACATAAAGGAGTATGTTATGCCACGGATTCAATTAGAAAATATTACAAAATACTATAATCATGAGAAACGGTTGATTCCGGCGGTGAAGGATATCAATCTGGTCATAGAACCAAGGGACTTTGTGTTTGTAACTGGCAGTAGCGGTGCTGGAAAGAGTACTCTGTTGCAGTTGATCGCCAGTGAGATTACCCCTGATGAAGGCAAGATTTATTTTGATCATATTGAATATAACGCCAAGCGCACCTTTTTACGCAAACCAAAAAAAGATGGCATTGGCTATGTATCTCAACTCTCCCATTTGATGCGGAAGAGAACCATTACAGAAAACCTGATGATGGTAGCCCGTATGAAGACTGGCTTTCGCAAGGAAAGACCCCATGAACGAATTGAAAAAGCTCTGAAAATGGTAGGGCTCCCCGATGCAGGTCGCTTCTATCCTGTAGAACTTTCACAGGGGGAGTGCCGGCGTGTAGAATTGGCAAGAGCCATTCTAAACCGTCCTTCTGTATTGATCCTAGATGAGCTGACAGCAAACCTGGATGAGGATACCATCTGGGATTTATTCCATCTCATTTCTGAAATCAATCGGATGGGAACCACCGTGATTATGGCCACCCATGCCAAGAATTTTGTCAATATTATGCGCAAACGTGTGATTACTTTGGTGGCTGGTGAAATTTTTGGTGATGTACAAAAAGGGCGGTATGGGGATGTTGTAAAACAGCAGCCCCCATTGTAAGAACAGGAAAAGAGGGAAACAGGAAATGGAACAGTATCCAATTCAAGAACAGGATTTAATTTATGCCCTTGACATTGGTACACGCAGTGTCATTGGCATTTTAGGACGCCGCGAACAAGACCGGATTCATGTACTGGAAATTGAAAAACAACCTCATATCCGCCGTACTATGTTGGATGGTCAAATTGAAGACATCCATCAAGTGGCAAAGGTGGTCATCAGTGTCACCAAACAACTGGAACAGCGGATAGGTCGCAAGTTGGTGCGTGCCTGTGTAGCTGCTGCTGGTCGTGCCCTGCGTACAGAAACTGGGACTGGTGTGATTGAGCTACCAGCTCCAGAACGGATTTTGGAGGACCGGATTGGTCAACTTGAATTAGAAGCCGTAGCTGATGCCGAACGCATTTTACAGGAAGGCGATACCCATGGACAGCGCCTTTTTTTGGTGGGCTATACTGTAAAACAATTTCAACTAGACCACTACCCTATGGTAAACTTGCACGGTCATACCGGCAATATACTGGAGGCCTGTGTTGTGGCCACTTTCCTGCCTAGTGAAGTAGTCGATAGCCTGTATGCAGTAATGGCAGAAGCTGGACTTGAAGTGGCTAGTTTGACTTTGGAACCCATTGCAGCATTGAATGCCGCCATCCCATCGGATATCCGCCTTTTGAATTTGGCTCTGGTGGACATCGGGGCAGGCACTTCTGATATTGCCCTGTGCCGGGATGGCAGCGTGACTGGCTATACTATGGCTACCACGGCGGGGGATGAAATCACAGAGGCACTTATGCGCACCTGTCTTGTGGATTATCCCACCGCAGAACGGATTAAAATGGAACTTGGCAAAGGAGAACCCATTGTATTTTGTGATATTGTAGGAATGGAACAGACCTACACCCCAGAGGAAATTTTCCAATTTCTTGATAAAGAGGTCCAAGCCCTTGCAACTGAAATTGCACAACGGATTCAGGAATTGAATGGTGGTGCACCATCTGCCCTCTTTCTGGCTGGTGGTGGCAGTAAGCTTGCTACCCTCTGCCAACAGGTTGCGCAAGCCTTGGGTATGGATGAGCGCAGGGTGGCGGTAGCTGGTCGTTACTTCCAAAACAGTGTCTACTCTGATACCATCTCACTGGAAGACCCAGAGTACACCACCCCTCTTGGTATTCTCGTTTCCGCAGGGTTGGAGCTCATCCGTGACAGCTATCGGATCCAACTCAACGGAAAACCAGCAAAGCTGTTTCGTAGTGGTCACTTAAGTGTGTTAGAAGTTCTGATGATGAATGGATACAAACAAACCGACCTAATCGGACGCAGTGGCAAGACATTAATGGTCCAAATTGATGGTCGTCGGGCGGTATTTTATGGAGAACCTGCCACCCCAGCTGTCTTAAAGGTCAACGATGAACTTGTACAGCCCTCTGCCTCTGTCCATGCTGGTGATCGCATCCAATTCCAGCCTGCCTCCTCTGGTTCAGACCGTCATTTGACCGCTGGGGAACTGATGGAACAGCTTGGTGTGGCACAGCTTTGGGCAGATGGTGTAGCCCTCACCCCGGACACACAACTGACCACTGGCATGCAACTTGAAACAGAGGCACATACTCCCTCAGAACAACCTTTGCCGTCCGTGGTTTCCTCCTACGAAGACCGCATTCCTGAAGTACAAGCCCCAGAGGTACAACATAGCACCATACAAAATATTCAGGAACCCAACCAGCCTGAATCCTCCATTTTAGAACCAGAGACACTGTCTCCCCCTGTAATACCTGTTTCTATCCCACGTAAACCTTCTATTGGTGTTACTTTAAATGGAGAAGGGCTACAGCTCATCGAAAAAGAAGACCACTCTCCTTATTATTTAATGGATTTACTGGAGCGTTCCGGAATTGATTTTAAAAATTTGAAGCGGGAGGTTGTCCTTACCATCAATGGTGGGGACTGTACATTCCAACAACCTCTCAAAGATGGAGATCAGGTGGAGATCAAATATGCAGATGAATAATAAAAAGAAATATCCTTTGATTGCTCTTGTAATTGCCCTGTGCATCTCATTGACCGCATGTGGTGGTAAGAAGGATGAAGCCCCTACTATGCCAGAATTCTACACCATTGGTGAAGATAGTTTCCCTTCTATCAGTAAGATCCTGCAATTTGGTGAAGAAATCCAGTTTTTACAGATTGGCAGTACAGAAGAATCTGGTGATGGTTCTGAAGAAGAAACTTCTTCCAGTAGCTCCTCATCCAGCAGTGTATCCAGTAGTACATCATCCTCCAGCACCAGTTCCTCTCAAGTGGAAAGTGAGCCGGTTTCCTACCAATATTCCGGTTTTGAAGCAGGAAATCAAGCTGCTGAAGCTTATATTAAAGTCCTACAAGTATCTCATGATGGTACCTTGATGGATGAACTATGCGCCACTGTGGAAACAACAGATTTTAGTGAAACATCTGGGGTTGCATATGTTGGAAAACCATCCGTTACAGAAGAAGGTACATTCCGTTTGGAAGTGCGCTGGGAGGAAGATACCTGCACCATTACCCCATCCATTGAACTGCCACCCCCAAAAACAGAAATTTCTCAAATATCAGTGGAAGAAGCTGTTTCTACCCTAGAAGGGTATTCAGCTCAAAGCCTTGGTCTCCCCAAAGATAGTATGGAGGAATACACAGTAATCGCTGAAGATGGACTTGTATTGGTGGATGGCACTATCAGTTTCAAACTAGATGTCTATGATTCCTCTACCGACCAGGTGGCTGGTTCCTATATGATTACACTAGATGGAAGCCATATCTATCGTCTGAACCCCATTTCCCGCACTGTGGAATTGATTTCTTAACCATAACATGCTATGTTTATTTAACTGCTTTTTGATTTTACTCCTTCTGTTTTCATGCGGAACCATGATTTTATTTTTGATGCAGAGATGCATGTAGAGGTGTGATGCAATATGGATTTAGAACAGGAAACTAGTCAGAACATGATGCTGATTATTGATGATTCGCCTCTGATTCATACTGTTATGACTGAAATATTCAGACGAAGCTATGAAATCATCAATGCCTACAATGGCAGAGAGGGATTAGAAGCTCTGGTTCGTTACTCCCACAATATCTGTGCAATCCTTCTGGATATTGTAATGCCCAAAATGGATGGTATTGAAGTCCTGCGCACCATAAGCCGTCAAGGGCTTCTGCAACAGATTCCGGTTTTTATCATTACATCAGAACATAATACACAGGTCTTACAGGAAGCCTATACATTGGGTGCTATGGATGTGATTGGAAAGCCATTTGTGCCTTACATTGTAGAACGACGTGTCAAATCGATTATTGAATTATTTCAGGCCAGGCACACCCTGAAGATGAATGTGGAACAACAACAGGAGACCATCCGTAAACAGGCAGAGGCATTGGCTCAATTAAATGTGGGACTTATCGAAAGTCTGGCAACTGCCATTGAGTTTAGAAGTGATGAATCAGGCAGCCATGTCCGTCGTATTCGCCATATTACATTGGAATTGCTGAAAAAGACAAAAATGGGCGAAGGACTCAATGAAAAGGAAATTGAGTTGATTGGAGTTGCAGCCATTACCCACGATGTAGGCAAAATTGCAATTCCAGACTCCATTCTCAACAAGCCTGGTCGCTTGACCGCAGAAGAGATGGAGATTATGAAAAGCCATACCAGTAAGGGAGCTGAACTGCTGTCCAGCATCCAGCAACTCCGTAACAATGAGATGTATTCCTATGCCTATGATATTGCCATGCACCACCATGAGCGGTGGGATGGCAATGGATATCCACATGGTTTAAAGGGAGACGAAATCTCCATCTGGTCTCAGGTGGTGTCCATTGCGGATGTCTACGATGCACTGGTCAGCAAACGATGTTATAAATCCCCATTCACCTTTGATCAGGCTGTGGAAATGATTGTCAGTGGACAATGTGGTGCATTTAGTCCTCAGCTATTGCGTTGTTTTCTTGAAATTGAAGATGGTCTACGCACTACATACCATGTCCCCAAAGAAATTATGGATGCAGATGACTATTGCTAAGTAAACCAAAATTGCAAACAAAATCCCAGTAAGAAGTAGAACTTTTCCTGCTCCTTACTGGGGTTTTTTATTCTTTATTTCCCTTCTGCTTCTGTTTCCTACCCATAAAAAAGCGGACACCTACCATCTGGCAGGTATCCGCTTTGATCCCATATTGTTTGAAATTAGTACATACCGCCCATATCAGGTGCAGCAGGAGCCGCAGCAGGGGGCTGGGGCTTGTCAGCGACCAGGGCTTCTGTTGTCAGCAGGGTGCTTGCAATGGAAGCAGCATTCTCCAGAGCAGAACGGGTCACCTTGGTTGGGTCCACAATGCCAGCAGGAATCATATCGCAGTAGACCTCGTTGTAGGCATCGAAGCCATAACCAATCTTGCCGGACTCACGAATCTTCTCCAGAACCACAGAGCCATCAATGCCAGCATTGGCAGCAATCTGCTTCACAGGGGCAGTCAGGGCACGGGCAATAATCTGAACACCAGTCTTTTCATCGCCCTCTACCTCATTGATGAGAGCCTCTACCTTGGAAATGGCATTCAGATAGGCAGTACCACCACCGGCTACAATGCCTTCCTCTACGGCTGCACGGGTTGCATTCAGGGCATCCTCAATACGCAGCTTCTTCTCCTTCATTTCTACTTCAGTAGCAGCACCAACTTTGATGACTGCAACACCGCCAGCCAGCTTTGCCAGCCGCTCTTGCAGCTTCTCTTTGTCATACTCAGAGGTAGTGACCTCAATCTGGCTCTTAATCTGAGCCACACGGGCTTTGATCTCATCGGAGCTACCAGCACCATTGACAATGGTGGTATTCTCCTTGGTAACCTTAATCTGGCGGGCCTGACCCAACTGGGGCAGCTGAGCTTCCTTCAGCTCCAGACCCACATCAGAAGAAATTACAGTACCACCGGTGAGGATGGCAATATCCTGCAACATCTCCTTACGGCGATCACCAAAACCGGGAGCCTTCACGCAAACCACATTCAGAGTACCACGCAGACGGTTCACAATCAGAGTGGACAGTGCATCGCCCTCTACATCCTCAGCAATAATCAGCAGCTTCTTGCCAGCCTGTACCACCTGCTCCAGAATGGGCAGCAGCTCCTGAATGTTGGAAATCTTCTTATCGGTAATCAGAATCAGCGCATCATCCAGATTTGCTTCCATCTTCTCTGTGTCTGTTACCATGTAGGGGGTGATATAGCCACGGTCAAACTGCATACCTTCCACAACCTCAGAATAGGTCTCAGCAGTCTTGGACTCCTCAATGGTAATGACGCCATCATGTCCAACCTTTTCCATAGCCTCAGCAATCAGCTTACCAATTGCCTCATCACCGGAGGAAACAGCACCTACACGTGCAATATCCTCACTGCCATTGACCTTCTGGCTGTTTGCCTTAATGGTCTCAATGGCAGTTGCAGTTGCCTTTGCAATCCCCTTCTTCATAATCATGGGGTTTGCACCAGCAGCCAGATTCTTCAGACCCTCACGGATGATTGCCTGAGCCAGCAGAGTAGCGGTAGTGGTACCATCACCAGCCACATCGTTGGTCTTGGTGGACACTTCCTTCACAAGCTGGGCACCCATGTTCTCAAAGGGATCTTCCAGTTCAATCTCCTTAGCAATGGTCACACCATCGTTGGTAATCAGGGGTGCGCCAAACTTCTTGTCCAGCACCACATTGCGACCCTTAGGACCCATAGTAATCTTCACTGTATCAGCCAGCTGATTGACACCGCTCTCCAGTGCCTTGCGTGCCTCTTCGCCATAACAAATTAACTTAGCCATAATTGTATTACCTCCAAAACGAAATTCCGCTTCCATCTGTTTAGGGCAGACGGAGCATCAGAAAAGCTTTTGACCCAATGATTACTCTACAATCGCCAGAATGTCATTCTGACGGACAATGGTCACTTCCTCGTTATCCAACTTGACCTGGGTGCCAGCATACTTACTGGTAATTACCTTGTCGCCCACTTTTACATTCATGACCACTTCCTTGCCATCGACCAGACCTCCAGGACCAACGGCAATGACTTCAGCCACTTCGGGCTTCTCCTTAGCGGCACCTGTCAGGATAATACCACCCTTTGTGGTCTCCTCTGCTTCTACCAGCTTTACCACAACACGGTCAGCAAGGGGTTTGAGATTCATATTGAGTTCCTCCTTATATGATACACATCATTGTTTATCCATTCATCTATGTTTAGCACTCATTTATCCTGAGTGCCAACCACAGCTACAATAATACCCGTTTCATTGCAAAAAATCAACCCCTATTTTTGAAAAAATCGGGGTTGATGGAAAAAAGTTTACGTCTTGTTCACAAACATTCTTTTCGAGTGCTAGTATCACAGTCCTGCAATGACCATTTATATCTCATACACACTCTATTTCACGCCATACATAAACAGGTCACACTTCAGCATACCATTATAAAGCTTTCTCTTTTTGTCTGCCTTACGCCCAAAGGTACGCTCAAACTCTGTGTGAGAGGACAGCAGATAAATTTTCCAAGTATCGGGCAGCTTGGAAGTTGCTTGCCCAAAGGCACGATACAGATTTTCCGCCTCTTTCCGTTCCATAATGCGTTCTCCATAGGGCGGATTGGTGACAATGCGACCATATAGCCCACCCCAGTGGAATTTCGTGGCATCATCCACTTGAAAACGTACAATATCTTCTACTTCGGCAAGTTCTGCATTGTGCTGTGCCAGTTTTACTGCCTCTGGGTCCAAATCTCCACCCCAGATTTCATAGTTCCCATCAAATTCCTGGTCCATTGCCTCATCTGCTGCCTGCATCCACAACTTTTTATCTATAAACGCCCACTTTTGGGATGAGAAACTGCGGTTTAAACCAGGAGCACGGTTTTTTGCAATCAATGCTGCCTCAATGGGGATGGTACCAGAACCACAGAATGGATCACATAATGCATCCTTGCCATGGTATTTGGACAGCATGACCATAGCCGCTGCCAGTGTCTCACGCAGAGGAGCCACAACCCCTTTTGCCCGATAGCCACGTTTGTGCAGCCCTGCGCCCGAGGTGTCCAGCATCAAGGTCACAGTATCTTTCATAATGGAAAACTGAATCTGGTACAGCTCCCCCGTCTCTGGTAGTGTATTCATACCATACACACCACCCAGACGGGATGCCACAGCCTTCTTAATGATAGACTGACAGGATGGAACCGATTGCAGTGTTGAGTTTAAACTGTGTCCTTTGACAGGAAATTGTGCCTGTTTTGGTAAGAACTGTTCCCATGGCAGAGCCTTGGTTTTTTCAAACAATGTTTCAAAACTCTCTGCTTGAAAGGTTCCCAGTACCAATAAAACACGCTCCCCAGTGCGCAAGTTTAAATTCAACCTGGGAATATCCAATACGCTGCCTTTACACAGCACACGTCCATTTTCTGTCTGGACCTGAGACAAATTGAGCTTGCGTATTTCATTGGCTGCCAGCCCCTCTAAGCCGAACAAGGTAGGTACCGCCAGTTGCAATTTTTGTTCCATGAGAACCTCCATATCATCCATCTATTATATCTAATTTTAGCAATTCATGTTACATAGTATACTGGATTTCAGCAAATTCCGCAAATATTTTTCATAAAAATATTTTTATGGTATAGCATTTTCAACATGGTTATGTTATGTTAATCTTGTAGAGTTGAAGTTATGGAAAAATGATAGCTGAGAAAGGAGTATAGTATGAACTCTATCATTTGGTTGGTTGTGCTCATCGTTTTTCTTGTTGCGGAAGCTGCCACTGTGGGACTGGTCTCCATCTGGTTTGCAGTTGGTGCTCTGGGTGGATTGATTGTCAGCCGGTTTGGCTTTGGTATTTGGGTAGAATTGGCAGTCTTTTTGATATTGTCAGCCATCTCTATGGCACTGCTGCGCCCACTTACCAAGAAAATTCTGAAGCCCAACTACACACCCACCAATGTGGACCGTCTGGTTGGCTCCATTGGAGTCATCACAGAAGATGTGGACAACATTGCTGGGAAAGGGGCTGTCAAACTGTCAGGGCAAATCTGGAGCGCAAAGGCAGCCTCACAGGACATCTCCCTTACTGTTGGGCAGGAAGTGCGTGTCACAGAAATCCAAGGAGTAAAAGCGGTGGTCACACCATTGGAAAACAAACATGTATCATAAGGAGGTATATTTATGGATGGTATTATTACTGCATTGGTTCCTGTTGTTGTATTACTATTAGTGTTGGCTATTTTAGCCTCCAATATCCGCATCGTTCCTCAATCAAGAGCCTATGTCATTGAACGGCTGGGGGCATTTCAGACCATTTGGGAAGTGGGCTTACACTTCAAGATTCCCTTTATTGAACGGGTTGCCAAAAATGTGTCACTGAAAGAACAAGTAGTAGACTTTCCCCCACAGCCAGTGATTACCAAAGACAATGTAACCATGCAAATTGACACCGTGATTTATTTTCAGATTACCGACCCAAAGCTCTATACCTATGGGGTAGAAAATCCCATGTCTGCCATTGAAAACCTCACCGCTACAACACTGCGTAACATCATTGGTGATTTGGAATTGGACCAGTCCTTGACAAGCCGTGACCACATCAACAGCCAGATGCGAGCCATTTTGGACGAGGCCACTGACAACTGGGGTATCAAAGTCAACCGTGTAGAATTGAAAAACATCATGCCTCCCCGTGACATTCAGGAATCTATGGAGAAGCAGATGCGTGCAGAGCGTGAACGCCGTGAGTCCATTTTACAAGCAGAAGGTCAGAAACAGTCTCAAATTCTGGTGGCAGAAGGTGAAAAGCAATCTGCCATCCTCCGTGCAGATGCAGCAAAGCAGGCTGCCATTCTTCAGGCAGAAGGTGCCAAGCAGGCAAAGATTCTGGAAGCAGAAGCAGAGGCAGAAGCCATCATGAAAGTGCAACAGGCAACCGCAGATGCCATTAAGCTGATTAACGCGGCAGACCCCGGCGATGCAGTGATTAAGATTAAGGCTCTGGAGGCCTTTACAGCGGCTGCAAACGGCAAAGCTACTAAGATTATTATCCCTAGTGAGATTCAGGGGCTTGCAGGCTTAGCAGCAGCTGGAAAAACGATCTTTGATACAGAGGACCCCAAAGCAACTATCACAAAAACAGTGCCTAAACAATAGGTGAGCAGAACCCCACAAGGAATCCCTTTGCGTTTCCCTGTGGGGTTTTATACTTTCATTTTTCTGTTCTCTAAAGTAAAATATATCATATTTATGAAAGAAAGGAACCTACTAATATGCGTACAAAAAAGAAAATTTTAGAGGCATTGAAATCAACCCAGCTTCCATCAATCCATCTCTCTGTTATGGAAGAAAGACCAACCACATGTATTGACAGTAAATTTGGCGGTGTTTATTATCTACCTAAAGAAAGTCAGATCCCCACCTGCCCAGAGGGAGAGCCTATGCAATTCTTAGCACAAATCAATTTTTCTCAAATGCCAACATTGGAAGGATTTCCTAAAACTGGTTTACTGCAATTTTTCATAGACACAGATGAGGAGCGTTTTGAGGAAAAAATTGATGACCCAGACTTGACCAATGAATTGTGTGTGGTACGCTACTATCCCTTCCCTGATGCCCCTTTACAACAGGAATTACCAGAGTCTTGCACACTACCAAATGAATCCTTTGGTTTTGTGGATGGTTCTTGGTTTCAGGGAAAAATGTCATTCCATTCTACAACAGAAGTAGCTACCATGTACCTTGGGATGGATGGTCTGGTATCCAGTTTGGGATATGAAGCAATCTGCAATGAACAAATTACCCCAGAACTTATCAAACAATCTAGATATGACATTGAAAACAGTGAAACTGCTGTGGATGAGCTCTGCTGGAATTTTGGAAACTGGGGAACAAAAATAGGTGGGCATCCTGCTGTCCATCAAGCAGACCCTCGTATGGACATTGAGAACGGTGAAAATTATACTGCTCTGTTATTCCAGTATGACTTTTGTACAAAACAGGAGATGGAAGCTTCCACATTCCAATTTTTCATTCAGCCAAAAGACTTAGCTGCCGGAAAATTTGATGATATTCTCTTTTGTTTTCATAACTGCTTTGGCTAATTCCAAATAGACAGACACACTAATATATTTATAGATTATAACACTACTTTGTACTACAATGGTATGGTGTTACAGGTTCAATTTCATCTCTTAAAAATTTAGAAAGTGGTGTAAGCTATCATGAATCAATCTAATATATTTTCTTGTCTCAAAGATACTTTTCTATCCATAGTGGTATCTTCTATCATTTTTCCCATTCTTATTATAATAAAAATTAACTATGGATCAGATATACATATTGTTCTACCTTATTCACTTTTTAGTTTTGTTTTAAGTCTCTGCTTATTCTTGTTTCTGATTAAAATTAAAAATCTCTCACTTATTTCTCTTTGCAATATTGCCACAATAATTATATGGGTTTTTGTTCCAGTATCACCATCCATATCATCTCTCCTCTTTGGGTGTGCCTGTACATGCTACATAAGCACAATATTTATTACTTATAAAATATTAACAAAATCTATATTCCATAATCAATGCCATTCAGAATAAGGGCTACCCACTTTCTTTTAAAAAAGAAAGTGGGCAAAGAAAACTTTGTAAGGTCTCTGAGGCAACCATTCCTTTGTTGAAAGTCTCAGCCACTTTTCTACCCAACACTCTTGGAAACCTCAATTCTGTTCTCTCACAAAATCTTGGTAATGACTTCACCTGAAGTTCTTTTTGACTACTTTTTCTTTCAAGAAAAAGTAGTGAGCAAAGAAAATTTTGTAATGTCTCTGAGGCAACCGTCCCTTTGTTGGCACTCTCAGCCACTTTTCTACCCAATACCATTGGAAACCTCAATTCTGTTCTCTCACAAAATCTTGGTAATGGCTTCACCTGAAGTTCTTTTTGACTACTTTTTCTTTCAAGAAAAAGTAGTGAGCAAAGAAAATTTTGTAATGTCTCTG
>CALWON010000037.1 GCA_944383165.1 uncultured Oscillospiraceae bacterium | reverse complement strand
TTATTCCCACTCAATTGTAGCTGGTGGCTTACTGGTGATGTCGTAACAAATACGGCTAATACCGCTGACCTCATTGACAATACGCACAGAGATACGGTCCAATAATTCATAGGGAATTCTTGCCCAATCTGCGGTCATAAAGTCACTGGTGGTTACTGCACGCAGTGCAAGTGCATAATCGTAGGTACGATAATCGCCCATAACACCTACAGAGCGAGTATTGGTCAATACTGCAAAATACTGGTTTAAGTTTTTATCCTCTCCAGCCTTTGCAATCTCCTCACGGAAAATGTAGTCAGCATCACGGAGCAAATCTGCTTTCTCCTTTGTAATCTCACCAATAATACGAATGGCAAGACCGGGACCAGGGAATGGCTGACGGCTGACCAGATATTCTGGCAGACCAAGCTCACGACCCAAGTCACGTACCTCATCTTTAAAGAGCATCCGCAGAGGCTCAATGATTTCTTTAAAGTCGACATAGTCAGGCAGACCACCTACATTGTGATGGCTCTTGATGACAGCAGCATCCCCAGCACCGGACTCAATCACATCAGGATAGATGGTTCCCTGTGCAAGAAAATCTACTGCACCAATTTTCTTTGCTTCTTCCTCAAAGACACGGATAAATTCCTCACCAATGATTTTCCGCTTGCTCTCAGGCTCTGTCACATCTGCCAGCTTACCAAGGAAACGCTGTTCTGCATCCACACGGACGAAGTTGATATCCCATTTCGAAAATGCGTTTTCTACTTCATCCCCTTCATTCTTACGCATCAATCCGTGGTCAACGAACACACAGGTCAACTGCTTTCCCACTGCCTCTGCCAGCAGTGCAGCCACAACGGAGGAATCTACACCGCCGGAAAGTGCCAGCAATACCTTACCATCGCCCACCTTCTCACGCACCTGAGCAATAGCAGTTTTGCAGTAATCTCCCATGGTCCAATCGCCAACCGCACCACAGACTTCATACAGGAAATTACGAATCATGGTAATACCATGCTCGGTATGATTCACCTCTGGATGGTACTGAACCCCATAGAATCCCCGCTTTTCGTCTGCAATTGCTACATTAGGGCAGGCATCGGAATGGGCTGTCAAAGCAAAGCCATCTGGCACCTTTGCCATATAGTCGCTGTGACTCATCCATGAAATTCCCTCACTGGGCAACCCCTTAAAAATCTTGCAGGTGGTATCGTAATAGGTTTTCGTTTTTCCATACTCTCGGGCAGAGTCGTCCTGTGCTTCCACCACTTCTCCACCCAAAGCCTGTGCCATCAGTTGGCTGCCATAGCAAATACCAAAAATGGGAACACCCCATGTAAAAATCTCATTGTCCACATGGGGAGAATTTTCCATATAGACACTGTTTGGACCACCGGTGAAAATAATACCGATTGGATTCATCGCCTTAATCTCAGCAAGTGGAGTGTTATATGGCTTCACTTCACAGTACACATTGCACTCACGCACACGACGTGCAATCAACTGATTATACTGTCCGCCAAAGTCAAGGACAACGACCATTTGATGGGACATAATAATTGACACCCTTTCTTTGTTTGATTTCTCATAGATTTAACCAAATACTGCTTGTTTTTTACATCTCAATCTTCTATACTAACTTCATCCAACATAAAGAAGGAGATGATAGCATGACACAGTTCAACTGGGACCCTTCCAGCGATTTGGAAGACTTAATTTATGAACGTGAAGATTCCACAATCAGCGAGCGGTAAGAATGCGAGCCACACCAACGGTGTGGTTTTTTGCTTTTATAAATTAAAACCCGTCATCACTCAGTCGTATTTCATTTGAGGATGACGGGCTTTTCTCATTTAAATCTTTGTAATATCCAATGGGGACAGATCTACACTGCGGCTCTGCTCACGCACAGTCAGCACAGCTCTAGCTGTGTCAATGGCTGTCACACAGGCAACAGAGTGCTCCACAGCAGAACGGCGGATTTTGAACCCATCACTATCCTGCTTGCGTCCCTTGGTTGGTGTGTTGATAATCATATCCACTGTGCCACTCTGAATCATATCCAGAATGTTGGGGTGTGCCTGAGACACACGGTTCACACGTTTACAGGGGATACCTGCCTCAGTCAGCGTATCACAGGTGCCAGAAGTGGCATAGATTTCAATACCCATTTCCACAAATCCACGGGCAATGCCTACCATCTCCTGCTTATCCTCGTCCTTCACCGTGATAATGATACGGCTGCCACGCTTAGGCACTTTCAGTCCTGCACCTTTGAATGCCTTCAACAGTGCCTGAGGATAGGTTTCATCAATACCCAATACTTCACCAGTGGACTTCATTTCTGGACCAAGCCCAGTATCCACATCTGTCAGCTTCTCAAAGGAGAACACAGGAGCTTTCACCGCATAGTATTTGGACTCTTTATAAATCCCCACACCATACTCCATATCCTTTAACTTCTCACCCAGCATCACACGGGTAGCCAAGTCAATGATAGGCACCCCTGTTACTTTGGAGATATAAGGAATGGTACGGGAAGAACGTGGGTTGACTTCAATGACATAGATATCATCATTATAGAGGATATACTGTGCATTGATGAGACCAATGACACCCAGATGTTTTGCCATGTTGCGGGTATGCTGCAAAATCAGCTCACGGTGTTTCTCCTCCAGATTGATGGGAGGATACACTGCAATGGAGTCACCAGAGTGCACACCAGCCCGTTCCACGTGTTCCATAATACCAGGAATCAAAATGTCTTCTCCATCAAACACACCGTCCACTTCCAGCTCACGACCCATCAGATATTTATCAATCAAAATGGGGTGTTCCTGAACGGTCATGTTGATGATTTTCATGAACTCCTCAATGTTGCGGTCTGAGTAGGCAATTTCCATACCCTGACCACCCAACACATAGGAAGGACGCACCAGCACAGGATAACCCAGTTGATGGGCTGCCTCCAGTGCCTCCTCTGTTGTATACACAGTGCGACCCTTTGCACGGGGAATACCACACTTCTGGAGGATTTCGTCAAAACGCTCTCTGTCCTCAGCGGCATCTACACCATCAGAAGAAGTACCCAACAACTGAACACCCATGTCAGTGAGTGCTTTTGCCAATTTAATGGCAGTCTGTCCACCAAATTGAACCACAGCACCCCAGGGCTTCTCCTGCTCCACAATGTTCTGGACATCCTCAGCGGTCAAAGGCTCAAAATAGAGCTTGTCTGCCACATCGAAGTCAGTGGAGACGGTCTCTGGGTTGTTGTTGACAATAATGGTCTCACAGCCCAGCTTCTTCAATGCCCAGACAGAGTGGACAGAACAGTAGTCAAACTCAATACCCTGACCAATACGGATGGGACCAGAGCCAAGAACCAACACTTTCTTCTTACCGGAACCAGTGTCGACAGCCTCATTCTCTCCATCGTAAGAGGAGTAGTAGTAGGGGGTCTCAGCATCAAACTCTGCTGCACAGGTATCTACCATCTTGAAAGATGGGATAATACCATACTTTTCACGCAGAGCCTTGACTTCTGCCTGCTTCATGCCACAGAGGGTACCAATGTAGCTGTCTGCAAAGCACATCTCCTTGGCACGCTTGAGCAGCTCCGCAGAAGGAAGTCCCTTACAGCGTTCCAGCTCATTTTCCATATCAATGATATGCTGGAAGCCCTCCAGGAACCAGATGTCCATTTTGGTGATATGGTTGATTTTCTGGGGAGAGAAGCCACGACGCAGGGCCTCAGCCACTACAAACAGACGCTCATCTGTAACCTGAACCAGCAAATCCTCAATTTCATCGGTATACAGGTCCTTCAGCCTGTCCAGCTTCAATGCACGCACATTCAGTTCCAGAGAACGGATTGCCTTCATCAACGCACCCTCAAAAGAGTTTGCAATGGCCATAACCTCACCAGTTGCCTTCATCTGTGTGCCCAGAGTACGGCTGGCTGTGGTGAACTTATCAAAAGGCAAGCGGGGAATTTTCAGCACGCAGTAGTCCAGTGTTGGCTCAAAGCAGGCAGTTGTTTTGCCAGTGACTGCATTGGGAATCTCATCCAGATGATAACCCAGTGCAATTTTGGCTGCCACTTTTGCAATGGGATAACCTGTTGCCTTAGAAGCAAGAGCAGAGGAGCGGGACACACGGGGGTTGACTTCAATAACTGCATACTCATAGCTGTCTGGATTCAGTGCAAACTGGCAGTTACAGCCACCTTCAATTTCCAGCGCAGAAATAATATCCAGCGCAGCAGTACGGAGCATCTGATACTCCTTATTTGCCAAAGTCTGGGTAGGAGCAACTACAATGGAGTCACCAGTGTGAACACCCACTGGGTCGATGTTCTCCATAGAGCAGACGGTAATCACATTGCCTGCTCCATCACGCATGACCTCAAACTCAATTTCCTTCCAGCCAGCAATACAACGCTCAATGAGCACCTGACCCACACGGGAGAGATTGATGCCGCGGTCAGAAATTTCTTCGAGAGAAGCACGGTCATAGGCAATGCCGCCGCCTGTACCACCCAGTGTATAGGCAGGGCGTACAATCACTGGGTAGCCAATTTCCTCAGCAAAGGAAACTGCATCCTCCACACTCTCCACCACTTTTGAGGTGACACAGGGTTGATGGATGGACTCCATACAGTCCTTAAAGCCCTGTCTGTCCTCTGCTTTACGGATGGACTCAGGACTGGTACCAAGCAACTTGACACCATACTTTTCCAGTGTTCCATTTTCATGCAGTGCCATAGCCAAATTCAAACCGGTCTGTCCACCCAAGGTAGGCAAGATGGAATCAGGACGTTCCTTCTCAATCACCTGTGTGACAGAATGGATGTTCAATGGCTCAATATAGACATGGTCTGCAATATCCTTGTCCGTCATGATGGTAGCAGGGTTGGAGTTGACCAGTACAACCTCAATTCCCTCCTCCTTCAAAGCACGGCAGGCCTGGGTTCCTGCATAGTCAAATTCAGCGGCCTGACCAATGACAATGGGACCAGAACCAAGTACAAGAACTTTTTTGATTTCAGGATTTTTTGGCATTACTTGTCACCTCCCATAGATGCAATAAAGCGGTCAAACAGATACTCTGTGTCCTTTGGTCCAGGGCTTGCCTCTGGGTGGAACTGTGTGGTGAAACAGTTGGGACGCTTATAACGCAGACCCTCACAGGTTCCATCGTTCACGTTGATATGGGACACTTCTGCAACAGCAGGGTCCACACTGTCAGCCAGCACCATATAGCCGTGGTTCTGGCTGGTAATAAAGACACGACCCTCCGCCAAATCCTTTACAGGATGGTTGCCGCCACGGTGCCCGTAGGCAAGACGACCTGTCTTTGCCCCAGTGGCCAGAGCCATCAACTGATGCCCAAGGCAAACTGCAAACATGGGCACATCACTTGCATAGAGCTTTTTTACTTCCTCAATGATTGCCACATTGTCAGCAGGGTCGCCAGGTCCGTTGGACAGCATAATACCATCGAACTTTCCAGCCAATACTGTTTCGGCTGGTGTGCTGGCAGGAAATACTGTCACATGGCAGCCACGGTGACGCAGACACTCAATCATATTCCGCTTCACACCGTAGTCCATCATAGCCACACGGTATTTCTGCTCCCCATAAGCAGGGCATTCCTCTGCCTCCTTACGGGAGACACGCTCTACTGTACCTTCTACTCGATAGGCTTTGAGCTTCTCTAAAATTTCAGCCACATTAAAATGCTCCGCACAGGTAAGCATACCATTCATGCTTCCCTGACTACGGAGTATTTTTGTCAATGCCCGGGTGTCGATGCCCTCAATACCCGTAATATCATATTTTTTCAAATAGTTGTCCAATGTATCTTCACAGCGGAAATTGCTGCCCACAGAGGACATACGGCGCACGACAAAAGCCTCCGCCCAAGGGCGACCAGACTCGTTATCCTCGCTGTTTACACCATAGTTCCCAATCAGTGGATAAGACATAACCACGCCCTGTCCTGCATAGGAGGGGTCGGTCAGGATCTCCTGATAACCGGTCATAGAGGTATTGAATACCATCTCACAGATGCGGTCGGAGGTACTGCCAATGCTGGTCCCGGAAAATACACTTCCATTTTCCAGAATCAAAGTTGCCTTCATCAATTTTCTCACACGCCCTTCCGTTCCAGTTCATTATCTGACATCTGAATTTTGTGTCAAACTTTATTCAATCTATTGTATCTGAAATTTTTTAAAATTGCAAGAGGCGTTTCCCCTTTTTTCGTATTTTTTATCTCCACTTTTTTGTTCATTGTGCAGGATAAAATGCCCTGACATTGGAAATCATAGGGTTATCCTATTTGATTTCACTGCAAAAGGAGGGAAATCCCATGTTCACTGGTCTGGTTCGTACTGTCATTCTCTACATTCTGCTTATTTTGGGTATTCGATTGATGGGAAAACGTCAGGTGGGAGAATTGGAACCATCTGAACTTGTTTTATCTTTGGTCATTGCAGATCTAGCCGCTGTTCCTATGCAGGATTTTGGCATTCCACTTAGTACAGGCATCATTCCCATTTTAACTCTGTTGTCTCTCACTATGCTTTTATCTGTTTTGACACTGAAAAATATACGCCTTCGTGGATTGATATGCGGTGAACCAAGTATAATTATTCAAAATGGGCACATTGACCAAGGGGAAATGCGACGTAACCGCCTGACAATCGATGAGCTGTTGGAAGAATTGCGCAATCAGGGGTACACTGACCTGACTGGTATTCAGTATGCCATTTTGGAAACCAATGGGCAGCTCTCTGTCCTTCCAAAAGCAGACCGGCAGCCTCTCACCCTGTATGATTTTGGTCGTTCTACCACAGAACATGGTCTGCCTGTTGTTCTGATTAGTGATGGACAGATTCTGCTGTCCAACTTAAAAAAGCGGAACCTGACACAGCAGTGGCTGGACCATGCACTGACAGAACAGGGCATTTCCAACTGTAAAACCGTGTTTCTGATGACCATAGACGATGCAGACGAAATTTATCTAGTAAAGAAGGAGACCTCATGAAACGTTTTTATGGTGCATTGACCATCCTGTTGGTTTTGTTGGCACTTTCCCTCTACAACAGTTACTACGCCAGAGAACTGACCACCCAAATCGCCTCTGAACTAACCAAGGCGCAGGAGTATGCTGCATCCAATCAATGGGAGCTTGCTGCAACACATACAAAAACTGCACATGAATTGTGGGATGCTCACGATTTTTATTTGCATGTATCCATGCGACACACAGACACGGACAATATTCTGCTCTCTTTACAGGCGGTTGAAGAAGCCATTGCGTTGGAAGAAGCAGACCAATATCGTACCAGTAATGCACAACTGATTACACAGATTCAGTTACTTGCTGAAATGGAAGCTCCTTCTCTGCAAAATATTTTCTAAACAAATAAAATAGGGAAAAGACTGCTCATGACACAGCCTTTTCCCTGTTTTCCTATTCCTCTTCATATGCCCAATATAGGTCTGGTACCCCTTTGTTCCAATCCTGTTCTGGCATTGCCTCTAATCTGTCTAAAAAGATGTAAACCACTCTGGGACGGTTTGCATATTCCTCACATTCTTCTTCACTGAACTGTTCTTCCAATGCGCTCAGTGGTGGCTCTCCACAAACTGTCATCTGATAGATTCCTGATTCGATTTCTACTTGTTGTTCCTTTGGGCAATCATTTTTCCAGCGCATCAGCCAATATACATCAACCACATTGAGTTCTGTTCCCATCACATGGATGGCAAATTGAAGCTGAGCAGGGTATTTTTGCTGTATTTCCTCACTGGGGGAACCACTGCGAAATCTCAATTCAAAATCAGCTGACTCTCCCCCTGTACAAATGCCAATCATGTCCCCTTGTCTGATATGTTCTGAAACTTTTTGTGGTTGTGAAAACACTTTTTCAAAATAATCTTCTCCAACTGGGATGTGTTTCACTGCCCCCTCGGAATAAAACAGCATCCCCAAGCCATCCAGAGGTAGTATTATGTCCTTACATAAATGTTCCCATTTCATAGGAAATTCCCCCTTTCAAATCATGGGCATTCGTGGTTATGGTTTTACTTATCTTCCCACTTTTTTCTTCATCAATCCATGATGGTTGCAATAACAATATAGATAGCCTGCGCCTCTCAGTCGGAACCGACACTGTGCATTTCCCTCTGGATATAGTTTTACCATCTGGAACTGGTCTGAAGTCACATAGGCAAGGAACGAAATATAGTGTGATTTTGTCATGGGATGTTGCACTGTCACAAAGTGCTCATCCTCCACTTCTTCTATCAGGATGGTATGGTCACTATCCGTTTCCTCTGCCTCCAGCACTGGCAAAGACACGCCACAACAACTGATGACTGTCTCTCCCATGGTATGAATCACATTGCCACAAACGGGACAGACATACAACTTTGAACGCAGTAAATTGGCAGATTTATTTTGGTTGATCACTGCATCCCCAGACATCAATTCCAATACCGAAACTCCAAGCACAGCGGAAAGTGGTTCCAGTAATGAAATATCCGGCAACCCCTTTGCGGTCTCCCATTTGGAAATGGTTTTACTGCTCACATCCAGTTTTTCTGCCAGTTCTGCCTGAGTCAACTTTTTCCGCTCCCGCAGTTGTTTAATGGTACTTCCTGTCACATACAGATTCATTGAAATGCACCTCTTGTCTTTTGATATGGAAATTATACTGGGAAATACGCAACACCACAACCTACGAATCGTAGACCATCCCCACATCCATCTATGCCATTCTGTGACAGATTAGCAGAACTCTGCCTCTTCCCATTCCAAGTTTGGGTCTGGTTTGCCTGTTTTCGCAAAGTACAAGATACAGTCAACAATAGTTTGGACATCGTACAAAGCATTTCGTTTTAGAACTGGTGTCTGCCCACCAATGAAAACCGGGGCTTGCTCCTGTGTATGGTCATCCTGTGCCACTGGTTGATACAGATGGGCAATCCCATCCTCATCCCATGTATTGAACGCCAGCGCAGCCCAACCATCCTTCATATCAATAGTGAGAAAATTATCTCCATCTTCCCCATACTCATCCATAGAAAGATATCCAGATACCACCCGTTCTGTTTGAATTTGTTGCAGAAGGTGATCTACTGCCTCCTGTGTGACCTCCTTGCCCTCATAAATCTGTTCTCCTACGGCAAGAAAACGGATTGCAAGTTTGTTCTCCTCTTTTGGCGTTTGACATTCCATCACAGTGGGTTCTCCTTTCTATTTTTCAGATTGTAGAAATCACATCGAAAGCAAACAGGTATCTATATACTCACACACATCTGCCCAATCTTCAAATGCAGGGGTATCCCCTTCCTCTGTATCAAGTTCAAATTCATACATTCGATAGTCCTTCAAACACACCCCATCTTTGATATGGACAAATTCTGCACTGCCATCTTCATTGTAAGAGCCATAGATCAGCTCTCTATAACCAGCCAATGCAATCCAGTCAGAAGTTTCCCAGCCGAAAAATTCCTGTTCTGATAAATCCTCAAAGGAAGTAGTATCCCCACTCTGTTTCATGTAAACAGACCCCAGATGATATGCCTTGAACTGTGTATCAAACATCCAATTTGTATCGCATTTGCAACTGGTTGAATACCATTCCATTGGATTTTCTAACTTTCCCTTTACCACAAATACACTTGCCATTTTGTCCCCTCCCTATATCTCATCTTCTGTAAAATAGTTCTGATAATAGGTCACAAAATACTTCATGATTTCCTCTCTGGAACCAACAAACTCATTTTCTATCCCTTTTAGACTGTCAATCCATTCTCCATCAATCATGCAACCTACATCCATATCAATTCCATACTTTGCTTTTTCTATCAAAGCAGCATCTGAACTGTCTCCAATGCAATACAGATAGCCACATAATAATCGGATATATTCTGAACTGCCCTCCTGAAAATGGGCAATTTCATCTTCTAACAAATCTCGTATCTCTTGTTTTGGGATTTCTGAAAAAGTAAATCCATATTTTTGAATGAGTTGCTCTGCCCTCTGTTCATTGGTCATAATTGGTGCACTTCCTTTGTCCTGTTATCTGTATTCAATGGATAGCACAATCCTATTTCTGTTGTACCACAGACAAAAAATAAACTCCAGCACAATAGGTATCTTCATATTCAATCTTGATATGATACCCTGTATGTTCTATCTGTTGATTGTACTCTGTTATGACCTCTTTCAGATTATCTTCTCCATCTATATCTATATGCAAATTTTGAAGATGCCCTTTCAACTGATTCCATACCGGTTCTGGAAGTTTCGTTTTCAGAAAAGTATATATTTGTTGTGTTGCCTCCCCTTCATACCCACCTATGAGCAGGCTTTCTTCACATGCTGCTGAATGGTAAAGGAAAAAGATGTTTTCCTCTATCTCGCATTCCCCTTCTAAAAATTCTTCAAATTCCTTCTCATCCTTGAGCATCAGCATCTCATTAAGTGTCTTTGGGTAAGTGCGATAGAGTTCCCTGTAATTTTGATGTTCAAAAAGGGCGTGAATCTGTTGTTTTTCAATATGATTCATCAGTTTTGTCTCCTCTTTACTTGTTTAGCTGTTAGATATGGCTTCCATCTATAGGCAATTATTCAAACCACAAATCCACACCCAATGGGTGCCCATCCCTTTTAAACTGCACTGTAAAGACATCTAAATTAAATGGGTCCTCTGTAGTACCATCTTCTCTTTTTAAACTGATGGCAAATCCATCAAACATCTGAAAACCATGGGTTCCAAAACTAAATTCACCCACATAGATTCCGTAGGAGAAATATGATTCTCCTATCTCTACCCCAAAACTTTGTATCTGTTCCACTGCTTTTACAAGGTATGTTTCATGGTTTGCCAAAACATGTTTGAGGCATTCTACTCTCTCATTTGAAATGGTGTGGTCTGATAATTGTACAATCACTTCTGTTCCATCTTGTAACCCCAAATGACACATGTCATCCCCAAAATGCCCAAAATGAAAGCCGTCAAAACAATTCCGTTCCAGTTGAGCCAACAGTTCTTTTTGATTCATAGTTTCACCCATTTCGCTCATTGCTTTGATTCTGTTTCCAGAAAATCACTTGTCCCTTTCTGATTGCTCACTTACTTGATACATTCCAAAAATTCTGAAAAAGAATGGGCAATCAATCCCTCTCCCTTTGGGTCATTGAGGAAATCGTCCAAACATTCACTAAAAATATAGTAGACCGTTCCATATTCCTCTCCACTCACTTGAATATAGTAAAAATCTCCAGCCTCATCCATACAAAATGGAACATATTTCATCGGAATAAATCCATCCATTTTCTGCCATTTCAACATTTCATAGATTGTAGTATCCTGTTCTTGGTACTGATGTTCAAGAGAAAGAAAATGACGCAATCTACAACTTTCTTCATCAATTCTACTTTCCTTTGGTAACACTCCACCATCGTGTTCGAGATAAAACTGTTTCATATCCTCTGGTAGCTGAATACAAAAGTGTTCCTCCAGACGTTTCATATCCTCAACCTTTGCAGGTGGATTTTCCATTTCAAAACGAATCTTTTTCAATTCCAAACTCTCCTTTTTTCAAAATTAGCTGTTCACATCATATGTAAATCACGAAAAATCAATGTAATCTGATGGGAGCCCAGCTTTTTGATCCAGAACAAGGCGGTTAAATCGCTGCGCTTCCCATCAATTGGCACTCCGTCAAACATGATTTCACCAATGATATTTTGATAATCCAAGTGAGAGATCCCCCACAGTTCTGCCTGTTTGGATGAAATCACACCATCAAACTTGTGGATAGATATGAGGTCTCCGTCCAGCCATACCTCCTTATCCTGTCGATTCAAAATAGATGTCACTTTCCCGTCCACAGGGTAGTCCACCCCATATAACTGTCTCATCTCTTCTTTGGAGTACCACGGTAACCCATAGGTATAGACAGCTGCCTCCAGCCGCTCCGGCGTCCACTTCCATATTTTCCCGTCTACTTCCTGTGTATTATCATATAAAATAAAATCCAGTGCTTTTACATAGTCCTCCTGTGCCAATAATTCAATCCATTCGATAACTAAATTGGTGAGTTCTTCTTGATTTGCATCTACCGACAATGTTTTCATTTCTATTTTTCCTCCTTTGAACTTGGCATCAGAATTACAGAAAACAGTTTTTATAGACCTTGTTTCTTCTGCTCCAATCTCTTTTTACGCTGCCAAACAACAAGCCATCCCACCAGATACACCAATATATAAACCCCTGACACACCCAAAGTGAACATATGTCTCTGTCTCAATCCAGAGGTGTAGCTCTCCGCAGTCTGGTCTGCTGCTACAGTGATGTATGTATTCTCTGTTGGGATAGACAACACTCGCCGCTCCACAGCACCCTGGTTGTACACCTGCTCTGCCAATTCCCTGACAGAACCACCTTCTGCCTGCCACTGGTATCCCGTTCCATCCGTTGTCTGATAATAGACCATGTAGACCGTTCTGGTAGGATTCATCCGTTGATACCGCCCTGTCATATGATTTTCAACCTGAATTGGCAAAATATCATAAGGTTCAAAGGTATGTATCCCTTCATCTTGATAGCAGTCAGTTGGAAGGATCTTAGATAAATTTCGAACCGCAAAATAACTCATTACGATCCCTATGACAAAAAGCAGAAAACCAAGAACAGCTCCAAACAATTTCAATTTTCTCATACAGCACCTCCAACATTTGATTCCTTGTTTTGTACTCTATCGACTTCTTCGTTGAAACCATTTGACACACAAAAAACCCAATCCAATCACTGCCCACACCATAGCAAACAGGACGGTGAGGATGCCTACAAGGAGCAAGAGCATCCCATTCATCAACAGTGCAGGCAGACACAGAATCAGAATCACCCAACTACACACGCCGCCCACAAAATTCATACTCAACCATAAAATCCAGCGGTTTAAACCCAGAAATTTAGAAAAAAGCGTTCCTGCTATAATAAAATAACTAGCTATTAGGATAGGAAACCCCTATCTTTTTTTCTGCGTCCAGGATTGCTTCTTCTTTTGCTGGGGGTCTAGGTTTTATATCACTCCCATATGGACTGAAATTCCTATAGTGATTGACCAACGCAAGATACATTACCATTTCCCCCTAAAAATGTTCTTTTGGATGTATCAATTTTCTAAATGGTTGCTTTTAACCCTACTTCCACCAAATATTCCAGAATATCTGCATAGTTTGTATGGTGAACTATGCCTGTATCATGTTCAAAATAAAATACCTGTTCCAAACATGTTTTATTTTCAACTTGTAAAATATAGCGGTCTCCACATCCATTATCTGCAATATATAGGGCATGTTCTATGGGGCGTTTATTATGATGGAGCAAATAAAAGTCGCTTTTAGAATCTAAAGAGTAGATGTTTGCATACCCAAAATAGCCACCACCAAACTGCAACAAAACTTTTCTGTATTTTTCTGAAAGAACAATATTTTGTTTTATCTCAAATACTTCTATTTGTTCTCTGCTTGGAATTTCATCCTGCTCTAAAGCAAATAGAATGGGATATTTCTTCCTAGATTCATCTACAATTTTCTCAAACACATCATATTCCATGTATTCCACTTCCCTGCCTTGATATGTTGTTTTACGCTCTCTTAAATAGTACATATTTTTGAATTTATAGAAACAACTTGGTGATTCCTTTTGCTTCCCATAGAACATTCGATGTGGTATCTACCCCAATTTTACCACACTTGTACGAATTTTCAAGGTCTAATCTTTTGGGTCAAGTGTACCAGATAAAAAAGCAGGTGTATGCTGGATTACACCAACACACACCTGCACCACATTCCTGGAATAAAGGCAACTTGTAAAACTAAAATTATTAGGAAAACTGGTCTAAATCTACCGGTTTTCCATGAGTTTATTCAACTCCTGCATAAAGGTATTGATATCTTTAAATTGGCGATAGACAGAGGCAAAACGCACATAGGCCACCTCATCCAGTTTTTTCAGACGCTCCATCACCAGTTCACCAATTTCAGCAGAGCTGATTTCCCGCTCCATCTCATTTTGCAGCACCTGTTCAATCTCTGTTGCAATTTCCTCCAAGGTATTGACAGACACAGGTCGCTTCTCACAGGCTCGAATCAATCCACTCATCACCTTACTGCGGTCAAAACTCTCTCTGCTGCCATCCTTCTTCACCACCACAAGTGGCAGACTCTCCACCATCTCATAGGTGGTAAACCGTTTGTGGCAGGCAAGACACTCCCGCCTTCTGCGAATGCTGGCTCCCTCATCAGCGGGACGGGAATCCACCACCTTGCTCTCCATAAATGCACAATAAGGACACTTCATCCGTCTGCCCCTCCACCACATCTTTTTTGCATTAGTGTATCACAACTCCCCATTTTTCGGTAGTCCTTTTTTTCAAATTTTTCAAGTTTTTCTTTCCTTTTCTTTTTCCAAACCCCTGCTTGACAGAATTACCGTTTCAGAGTACCCTTATCTCAGACAAGCTCTACTGTATTTCTCCACTTCAGTTCAAAAATAAAGGAGTATGTACCATGATTTATGACAGTCTCAAGCATATTGCAGCCTATCAAGGCATCCACCCTGGTGTATACAAGGGATTGGAACTTCTGGCTAACACCGACTTTTCCAAACTGGAAGACGGACGGTACGAAATTGAGGGAAGTCGACTGTTTTTCAGTCTGCAATCCTACAATAGTAAACCTGAAAATGAAACTCCAGAGGCACACAAAACTTACATAGACATTCAATTTCTAGTCTCTGGTGCAGAACAAATCAAAGTTGCTCCCCTTGAAGATATGGTGGAAGAGTTGGAAGCCAGACCAGATGGCGATATCTGGTTCTACCGTGGTCCCACTGATACCATCACACTGACAGGTGATCGGTTCGCTGTGTTCTGGCCTGGAGATGCCCATGCTCCTGGTATCGCTGTGGAGGCACCTGCGCCATGTAGAAAATGCTTAGTTAAAGTACAGGTAGATTGGTCATAAACAGAACGGTCTTTGATGACAAATGGTTGCTGTCACCAAAGACCGTTTTTTTCATGTGTTTCCCCTGCTGTTTTCACACATACATTTCATACAGTTCAGCATTTCACACAAAATCTGATTCTGCTGCGATAACAGCCAACTCAGCCGCTCCACACACTGCCGCTCCAAATCACCAGTACCGTGGCGGTGCATACACATCTCTGACTGCTCCTCCCAGCAGGGAATATTACGCTGCTCCCTTTTGTTTCGACAAGGCATCTACTCCACCTCCTATACCCCAGTTTATGATTTACTCTTGACCTTGGTGTCCCTTCATGCTATGATATTTTTGTCTTATATGTTACACTTTAGAGGTGATTGTATGGCGCACTCCCTCCTTCCAGATGAATTGTCTGTCTTACAGCACTGCCCACTGTTTCACCAGATTCCACTTTCTGCTATCCATCAACTTTTGAACTCAATCCTCTATACAGTAGAGGAGTTTTCTGCCCACACCACTTTATATGAGCCAACCTGTTTTCGGCACTGTTTGGGGGTTGTGTTGTCTGGGCAAATTGATGTAACCAACGGACCTGTTTCCATGAGCCATCTAACCCCTGGGCATCTGTTTGGGGCTGCCGCTCTCTATCAGGATGAGGACACCTATACCACTACTTTAACTGTTCATATAGACAGCCGTATCCTCTTTTTGCCGGAAAAGGTGCTGGACCAGCTTCTAGGAGAGTATCCACAGGTCCGTCACAACTATCTTGCCTATCTCTCCAGCCGTATCCGTTTTCTTTCTGCCCGGCTGCGCTGCCTTGCTCAAACAGATGTGGAAGGAAAACTGATGGATTATCTTTTGGAAAATCAAGAGAATGGTATGATGCAGATGACCTCTACAGAACTTGCCAAAACATTGGGCATCAGTCGCGCTTCTCTGTATCGTGCCTTTGATATTTTAGAGAGCTCTGGCTTCCTTACCCGAAAAGGAAAAACGCTTATGATCCATCCATAACATAAGAAAGGACTGTAAACATGAAACGTATCTTGTCTCTCTTCCTCTGTGGTACCCTTGCTATATCTGCTCTGTCCGGTTGTACCACCTCTCCTTCTAGTTCTTCCAGTTCTGGTGATACCTCCTCTGCTGTCTCCCCTTCCTCCTCATCCTATGAACAACCTGATTTTATGGTGCTATCCGGTCCCACCGGGGTAGGTGCTGCCAAACTGATTTCCGACCAGATGGCACTGCCAGAATCAGAACGTCTACTTGCGTCTGCTACTGTTGTGGCTGACAACAATGAAATCAACAATGCTCTCATCAATGGTTCTGCTGACATCGCTGCCATTGCCACCAATGTAGCTGCCAATCTGTATGCCAAAAGCGATGGGGCAATTCAGGTATTGGCAGTCAATACCCTTGGCGTTCTGTATATTTTGGAAAAAGGAGATTCTGTCCATTCCTTCTCTGACCTGAGCGGGAAAACCATCTATGCCACTGGGCAAGGTGCCAATCCAGAATATGTACTCAATCATCTGCTGACTTCCAACGGAGTAGACCCTGAAAGTGTTCAGGTTGAATGGATGACAGCACAGGAAGTCTCTGCAAAAATGGTCTCCTCTGAGTCTGCTATCTGTATGCTCCCTGTCCCCGCTGCCACTGCGTTGATGCTGCAAGACGAGACGGTACGGCAGGCAATTTCTCTTTCTGATGCCTGGGATGAATTAGGTGCAGGTGCCCTTGCTATGGGCTGTATTGTAGCCAGAACGGACTATATTGAGGAAAATCCAGATGCCATTGAATCCTTTTTAACCCAATATCAGGAGTCCATCTCCTATGTATCCGCAGAGGAAAACCGTCAGGATGCTGCTCAACTTGTCGCTGAACTGCAAATTACCCCTAGTGCAGCAGTGGCTGAAGCTGCCATTCCCCAGTGCAATCTGGTCTATCTTGCAGGAGATGAGATGCAAGATACATTAGAGCAATACTATCAGGTACTCTATCAGGCAAATCCTGATTCCATTGGCGGCAGTATGCCCTATGACGCTTTCTATTATGGCATTTCTTAAACGTACTGTTTTTTCTGTCCTTCTACCCCTGGTCTTTTGGCTGGGGGTATGGCAGTTTTGTGCCTATCAGGTAGATTTGTGGGTAGATGGAAGGGGCAATCAACTGCTCCTTCCCTACCCTCTGACTGTTTTGGAGACATTTGTCTCTCTCTCCCTCTCCCCTTCATTCTGGCACACTATCTTTCTGTCCCTGCTGCGTATTTTGATGGGAATTCTGTTGGGCTGCCTTTTGGGTGGTCTGTGTGCCATTTTCACCACCACCAGCACCATCTGTCACTGTCTCCTTTCCCCTGTAATTCGTATTATGCGTGCCACTCCGGTTGCCTCTTTTATTTTACTGCTGTTACTCTGGTTCTATCGGAATACTGTGCCCACCGTGGTGGTGGCTTTGATGGTTTTGCCCATTTTCTGGGAAACCATAGCACAGGGCATTACCGCTGTGGACCCTCAATTATTGGAGTTGACAAGGGCATATCACTTCACCCCCCTACAAACCATAAAAATTCTGTATCTCCCTTCTCTGCGCCCTTACCTGTTTTCCGGGCTTGCCAATGGGGTGGGGCTGGGCTGGAAATCTGGTGTGGCTGCCGAGGTACTCTGTCTGCCAAAATTGGGCATCGGCACGGAAATTTATTTAACCAAACAAAATCTGAATATCCCAGCCCTATTTGCATGGACCATCACAGTTGT
>CALWON010000036.1 GCA_944383165.1 uncultured Oscillospiraceae bacterium | reverse complement strand
CGAACAGCCCATGAAATGCGTCCAAAGTTGAAACAAATTGAAACAGATCTATGCGACTGTGGTATTGAAGGGATTTTATCCACCCAAATCCAAAGGGATGCCTTGCTCAAATTTTCTGTTGTGTCCCCTATGGCTGCCTGTGGCATTTACCACAATGTCAAAGTAGCTGGAATGCAAATTCCCGGCACCCCCAGAGAAGATTTTAAATCCTGTGTACAGGAAATTTCTAATCTTGCAACAGCCATGGGCTATCCCTTCCCAGAACAGCCCAATCCGGTGGAGCGCAGTCTGGCAATTCAAGATGGACTTGACCCAGATGCTTCCACCTCTCTCAAACGGGATTTGGATGCAGGGAAACCCTCTGAAGTAGATGGTTTAATTTTCGAAGTGGTTCGACTGGGCAGACAGTACCAAGTACCCACTCCCACTTATGACAAAGTAGCCCAAAAACTGGGCTATTCACTGGAGGCATGACCATGATTCAAACCACACTTTGCTACATAGAACAGAACAATGCCTACTTGATGCTCCACCGCATCAAAAAGAAGCATGATTTAAACCAAGATAAGTGGATTGGGATTGGTGGGAAATTTGAGGAGGGGGAAAGCCCCGAAGATTGTCTGCTGCGTGAAGCATTGGAGGAAACAGGTCTAACCTTAACCCAGTACCGCTATCGAGGGATTGTGACCTTTGTCTCCGACCGCTACCCATCGGAACACATGCACCTGTTTACTGCCTCCAAATTTACAGGAACACTAAAAGAGTGTGACGAGGGGGTTTTGGAGTGGGTGCAAAAAGATACCCTGCTCTCTCTGCCCCATTGGGAGGGAGATGAAATTTTTCTCAAATTGCTGGAAAATCCAGAACAACCTTTCTTTTCTCTCAAGCTCTGCTATGAGGGTGATACCCTTGTAGAAGCCGTTTTGGATGGAATTCACATCAAAGGGGGGCATGATTTATGATTTATACACTGCAATCGAAACTTTTGACTGTGGATATTGAGGATTTAGGGGCACAACTTGCCTCCATCCGCACCAAAGATGGGACAGAATATCTCTATCAGGGTAATCCAGAGGTATGGGCACGGCGGGCTCCCATTCTCTTTCCCATCATTGGACGGCTACAAAACAATACCTATTTGCTCAATGGTGTTTCCTACACTATTTCCAATCATGGATTTGCCCGCGATATGGTATTTTCTGTGGTTTCCCACTCTGTACATTCTGTTACCTTTCAACTGAAAGATACACCAGAAACAAAAAAAGTCTATCCATTTTCCTTTGTTCTCACAGTTACTTACACATTAGAGGAAAATCGCCTCACCAAATCGCATACCATTGAAAATTGTTCTGATGATACTATGTACTATGAATTAGGGGCACATGATGGATTTCAGGCTCCCCTATCCTCCAACGAATCTATGGGTGACTACTCCATTCTACTGCCAAATGTAACTGCCATTCAGCCCTATGGCATGAATGAACACTGTATGCTAACCCCAAAACTGCCTCCCATCCCTACCCCTGATAGTCGCATTGCATTGACTCCTGCCACCTATCATCTGGACACTGTGGTACTGGACCGCACAGACCCAGCCACTGTGATACTGTGTGACAGCCATCAAAATCCCCGTGTGACTGTGGAATATCAAGACTTTCCCTATTTGGGTATCTGGACACAGGCAAAACCATTTGACACAAACTATGTTTGTCTGGAGCCTTGGAGTTCCTTGCCTGATGCTGTCTTTGCTGGTCGGGAACTGTCGGAAAAAGTGGGAATCCGTGCCCTGCAACCCAGCCAAAGGGAAACCTTAACCTATACCGTGTCCTTTTCTTAATCCATAATACAAAAACTGCCTGTGATTTGTTCAACCGAACGAATCACAGGCAGTTTTTTACTGTTTTGTTTCTTCCACTGGAAGTAGTTTTTTACGCATGACAAAGAACAAAATGGTCGTGGTACTGGCTGCCAGAATATCTGCAATGGGTTCCGCAATATAAATTCCCATTACATCTCCCATCAGTTTGGGTAAAACCAGTGCAAGCGGAATGAGTAACACGATTTTTCTCAACAACGCCAGAAATAGGCTGATTTTTGCCTGCCCCAGAGCCACAAAGGTACTTTGACAGGTCATTTGTGCTCCAAATACCCAGATCCCTGCAAAGAAGATTGGCATCACTTTACCAACCAGTGCAATCAATTCCCCATCCGATGTGAAAATTCTTGCCCACAGGGTTGGGAAAATAGCTACCAAAAGGGTAGACACTGTAGTAAAAGTCATAATCACAACGAGCAGTTTTTGGAACGTCTCACGCACCCGTTTGTAGTTCTTTGCTCCATAATTGTAACTCATAATGGGCTGTGTTCCTTGGGTGATTCCCATCACAGGCATGGTAATCATCTGCATAATGGACTGCATGATCGTAATGGAACCAACATACAAATCGCCTCCATAGGTCTGCATTCCAGAATTGAGTACCACGGTCACCAATCCCTCTGTGGACTGCATAATAAAGGGAGCAATCCCTAATGAAGAAATTCGTCCAATCACTGCCCACTTCAGCTTGATTGTGCTTTTTTCAATTCTCAATCCACTGCGAGGGCTGATCAGGAATCCTACCACCCAGCAGGCACTGACTGCCTGAGAAAGAATGGTTGCAATGGCTGCACCACGCACCCCCATACCAAATCCGAAAATAAAAATAGGGTCAAGCACAATATTCAATACTGCTCCAATGAGCACACTGAGCATAGCAATCAAGGATTTTCCCTGTGCTGTAATAAAAGTATTCAAGCCCAGAGCCAGCAGAACAAAAATAGTGCCAATCAAATAGATGCCAATATAATCCATTGCATAACCTATGGTATCATCTGATGCACCAAAGGCATATAAAATGGGTTCTTTGTATAGTTGAAAAAAGACCGTCAGCACCACGGCAAAACTCAGCAGCATCATCAGGGAATTCCCCAAAATTTCCTCTGCTTCCTTCCGCCGTCCCGCTCCCAACTGAATGGAGGCAAATGGAGCTCCACCTTGTCCCGCAAACGCTGCAAATGCAGAGATAATCATCAAAATGGGAAATGTCACACCCACTCCTGTTAACGCCACATTTCCAATTTCAGGAATATGCCCAATATAAATTCGGTCTACAATATTGTAGAGCATGTTGATGACCTGTGCTGCCACAGATGGAACTGCCATTTTCAACATCAGTTTACCAATTGGCTCTGTTGCCAGTCTCTGTTCCTGTTCATGGGGGTTTGACACATACATCGCTTCCTTTCTGTGTGATGTAGTATACCACAAATGGAACCCCATGTGTTGACTTTTCTTTTTTTATTTAACTTGTCTCTAATACGCTGGTTAAAAGCGTTAATTTTTTATTAAAGCGTACAATTCCCCTTGCAAGTTTTAGATAAGTGTGAAATAATAGGCACAGATTGCAACTCTTATCTCTCAGGAGGTTATAAGTATGAAATTAAAAAAACGGCTCAGTGAAGAAGAATTACGTTACCTGAAACTTCTGGCCAGACAATACCCAACGGTACAAGCTGCCAGCAGTGAAATTATCAATTTACAGGCTATTTTAAACCTTCCCAAAGGCACAGAACATTTTATTTCTGATGTACATGGGGAACATGAGGCCTTTTTACATATTTTAAATTCCTGCTCTGGCGTCATCAAAGAAAAAGTAGACGACTTGTTTGCCACCACCATCCCAAAAACAGACCGGGACGAATTATGCACACTCATCTACTATCCAGAAGAAAAACTGGAGCAGCTTCACAACAAATATGAGGACATGGACGAGTGGTACCGCATTACCTTACACCGTCTCATTGAAATTTGTCGGTGGGTGACTTCCAAATATACCCGTTCCAAGGTGCGTAAAGCTCTACCAAAGGATTACGCCTATATCATTGATGAACTGCTCCACACCCATTATGATGAGACAGACAAGCGGGACTACTACGAAAATATCATCAGCACCATTATTGATTTGGGACAGGCAGACCGATTTATTGAGGCTGTCTCTCAGGTCATTAAACGTATGGCTGTAGACCATATGCACATTGTAGGGGATATTTTCGACCGTGGACCACGGGCAGATATTATTATGGACTCTCTCCTGAACTATCACAGTGTAGACATCCAATGGGGCAACCACGATATTCTTTGGATGGGTGCTGCCAGTGGTTCCCGCACTCTGGTGGCAACGGTGCTTTCCAACTCCATCCACTACAACAATCTGGAAGTCATCGAAACAGGCTATGGCATTTCTTTGCGTCCCCTCTCCGTCTTTGCCAATGAGGTATACAAAGACTGTGATGTATCCCGCTTTGCGGTCAAACTGACTGGCGATGATGCAGAACAGTATAGTGAAAAAGACAAGCTACTTTCTGCACGGATGCACAAGGCAATTACCATCATCCTCTTTAAGCTGGAAGGTCAAAAAATCCTGCGCCATCCTGAATATGAAATGAACGACCGCCTGTTGCTAGATAAAATCGACTACGAAAAAAAGTGTATTACTATCAATGGCACCACCTACACTTTGGAAGACACGGATTTCCCAACCGTAGACCCCAGCGACCCCTACACCTTGACCGAGGAAGAAGAAAGTGTCATCAATCAACTGACCGCTTCTTTCCAGCGCAGTGAAAAATTACAGAACCATGTCCGTTTCCTCTATTCCAAAGGAAGTCTCTACAAAGTATTCAATGGCAATCTTCTATTCCATGGCTGTATCCCCATGACAGAAACCGGTGAACTGAAAACCTTTACCATTGGTGGAAAAGCCCGTAAAGGAAAGGACTTCTTTGACTATGTGGACACCGCTGCCAGACAGGCCTATTATTATAAATCTGGTACACCAGAACGGAAACTAGGGATGGACCTCCTGTGGTTCTTGTGGGCAGGGCGCAACAGCCCCATTTTCGGTCGTGACCGCATGACCACATTTGAACGTCGCCTCATCCGGGATGAGTCCTCCTGGACAGAGGCAAAGAACGCCTATTACACTTTCTATCAAGACCCCGCCGTATGTGATGCCCTTTTAAAAGAATTTGGCTTGGAAGGTCCCCACTGTCATATCGTCAACGGTCATATCCCTGTCAAATCCAAAAGGGGGGAAAGCCCCATCAAAGGCGGTGGTAAACTTCTTGTGATTGATGGTGGATTCTGTAAAGCCTACCAGCCCACCACCGGAATCGCAGGCTACACCCTGATTTATAACTCCTGGGTGCTACGCATTGTGTCCCATGAACCATTCTGTGGCAGAAAAATGGCCATTGAGCACAATATCGACATTGCAAGCAGCTCTAAAGTCTTTGAACGGATGGAAGCTAGGATTAAAATTGCCCAAACCGACATTGGTCGCAAACTACAGGCACAGGCAGATGACCTCCATGCCCTAGTGGAGGCATATAAATCAGGTGCAGTACCAGAGGATCACAAAGATTAAGTCCATCCCTTTACTTTTTCCCCTTTGTCTGCTATGCTAAAGAAAAATGGTGGGCAGTGCCCCTGATTTCACTGTCTTTTCACCAATGAGAAAGGAATGAATCAGGATGTGGAAAACCGTTGGATATTATAATGGTACCATAGGACCCCTGGAAGAAATGATGGTGCCTATGGGTGACCGTGCACTTTATTTTGGCGATGGAATTTATGAGGCAACCTGTGTTGCCAACCGCATCCCATTTGCACTGGATGACCACCTTGACCGGATGTACAATAGTCTCCGTCTGTTAGAAATTCCATTCACCATGTCCCGTGAGGAAGTCAAGGCAGAACTGCAAAAGGTCATTGATGCCGCTGAGGACTCTCCCGTCCATTTCCTGTATTGGCAAATTTCCCGTGGTGTGGCAATGCGAAATCATCCCTTCCCCTCCGCCGATGTGAAGCCCACATTGATGATTTATATCAAGCCACACACCATGAAACCTCTGGATAAACCCTACCATCTCATTTCTATGGAGGACATCCGCTTCAAACTGTGTAACATCAAAACCCTGAACTTAATTCCCAGTGTATTGGCAAATCAGCGAGCTGTGGAACAGGGTTGTGATGAAGCAGTGCTGCACCGTGGCAGTCGGGTCACTGAATGTGCCCACAGTAATATCTCCATTTTGAAAGATGGTATTTTACGCACTGCTCCCGCTGATGAACTGATTCTGCCCGGCATTACCCGTAAACATTTGCTGGTTCTGGCTCGGGAACATGGTATTCCTACACTGGAAAAGCCATTTTCTATGGTTGAGTTGATGAATGCGGATGAAATCATTGTAACCAGCAGCAGTGCCCTGTGTATGAAAGCCGCTTCGATTGACCGTATTCCTGTGGGTGGAAAAGACCCCAAACGCCTTAAACTCCTGCAAGATGCCTATTTAGAAAAATTCCAACGGGAAACCACCCCACACACTTGATGAACAGAAAAGAGCCATCCAAACTTGGATAGCTCTTTCTTTATACCAGACCCTTTCTAAACTGCTCAATCATCTCACGAGTGAGGGAAATCGAGGACCCTCCCACTGGCAGTTCCTCCCGTTCAAACCATGTCCCCTCCCCCAGTTCGTCCTCCTGGAGGGTGACAGTCTCATCCTCTGTATCCAAATCGCAGTAAAAGCCAGCTAACAAACTGCTGGAAAAGCTCCACGGTTGACTTTTATAGAATCGAATATTTTTCACTGGCAAACCCACTTCCTCCATCACCTCACGGCGAACTGTAGCTTCCAGCGATTCTCCAATTTCTGCAAATCCGGCAATGAGCGCATAATTGCGGTAGCTGCCCGGTCTTGAATATTTTGTCAATAACAAGCGGTTTCCATGTGTCACACCAACAATGACCGCAGGGGAAATGGTGGGATAGACCAGATGGTCACAATTTGGACACCGTACCGCCCGTTCCACCTGGTCATGTTGCGTCCTGTGTCCACATTTTCCACAGAATTGATGGGCTTCATACCAACCATGCAGTTGATGGGCTGTAATACAGGCAAATGCCATCCACTCCGGCTGCATGGTGCGAAATGCTGTCCAACTGGTGGGAATTGTCCTGTTTTTTACTTCCTCTGGAACCACACTGGCTGCAAAAAAACACTGTTCATCAATGCGAAAATAGTAAGTAAGTGGCACATCTTTTAGGAATGTACAAACTTGTTCCCATAAAAGAGGCTGCCCTGTCTCTTGATCAAGAAGGGTATCCCCTTTTTCATAGAAAAAAATTACATCACCATTTTTGGGCTCTGTTGGCTTATATTCATTGAAATATTGATGTGGGGCAATATCTTGAATCATACGGATCCTTCTTTCTCTTTGCAATACTGCCTTTTATTATGCCCAGCTAGTTCACCCTTGTCAACACAAAAAGAGCAGGCACCTTTCCCAAAGGTGTCTGCTCTTGCTTTCTTATTTACGGGTGGGAACGTGCCAGATATCACGTGCGTAGTCCTGAATAGAACGGTCTGCTGCAAAAATGCCGGAACGGGCAATGTTGATCAGAGACATCTGGTTCCACAGCTTGTGGTTTCCATAGGTCTCCAACGCACGCTGATGGGCCTGACAATAGCTGTCAAAGTCAGCCAACAGCAGGTACTCATCCCCATGAATCAGGCGATTTGCAATGTCCTCATAGGGCTCTCCATCTGCAAAGCCGCTGGAAATCTGGTCAACCACACGCTTGATTGCGGCGTTCTGATAGTAAATATCTGTGGGACGGTAGCCATTTGCCTTTCTCTGTGCCACTTCGTCGGCAGTGAGACCAAAGAGGAAGATATTTTCATCCCCCAACTGCTGATGCATCTCCACATTGGCACCATCCAGTGTACCAATGGTCAGAGCACCATTCATCATAAACTTCATATTACCAGTACCAGAGGCCTCCTTACCAGCAGTAGAAATCTGCTCAGAGATTTCAGAAGCAGGCATCAGCTTTTCAGCCAGAGATACACGGTAGTTTTCCAAAAATACCACCTGCAACTTATCCTTACAGATTGGGTCAGCGTTAATCTGAGCAGCCAGGGAGTTGATGAGCTGAATGATTCTCTTTGCCACATAGTAGCCAGGAGCTGCCTTTGCACCAAACAGGAAGGTCTGGGGTACAAACTCCATGTTGGGGTTATCCCGCAACTGGTCATACAGATGGATAATGTGCATCACATTCAGTAACTGACGCTTATACTCATGCAGACGCTTCACCTGTACATCAAAAATGGCGTCAGTGTTGAGCAGTACACCACTTTCACGGGCTACATAAGACGCAAACCGCTTTTTGTTCTCCTTTTTAATCATCTCCAGCTTTTTGAGAACATTGGCATCGCTCTTATATTTTTCCAGTCCGCAAATTGCCTCTGGGTGAATGAGATATTCATCCCCACCTGTGCACTCACGAATCAGCGCATCCAGCTTGGGGTTAATCTGGGAGAGCCAGCGACGGTGGTCAATACCATTGGTCACATTCTTGAACTGGTCGGGGTGCATGGTATACGCATCATGGAACACATCTTTTTTCAGAATCTCAGAGTGCAGAGCAGACACACCATTCACCGCATAGCAAGCGCAGATACACAGGTTGGCCATACGTACCTCGCCACCCCAGATAATTGCCATATTTGCCACTTTTCCCACATCGCCATGGAAATGCAGCTCCAGTTCTCTCTGGTAACGGGCGGCAATCTCCTTCAAAATCTGCCAGATACGGGGCAGCAGGGTCTCAATCAAGCTCTGAGGCCAGCGCTCCAGTGCCTCTGCCAACACAGTATGGTTGGTGTATGCCACAGTTTTTGTAACAATGTTCCATGCCTCATCCCAGCTATAGCCTTCCACATCCAACAGAATCCGCATCAGTTCAGGAATGACCAGAGTGGGGTGTGTATCGTTGATTTGAATCACATGCTTCTCATGGAAGTTGCGCAGTGTGCCATATTGAGCACGGTGCTTACGCACAATAGACTGGACTGTAGCAGAAACAAAGAAATACTGCTGTTTCAGACGCAGTGACTTACCCTCATAGTGGTTGTCATCAGGATACAGCACCTTTGCAATCACTTCTGCCATTGCCTGCTGCTCCACTGCCTTTAGATACTCACCACGAGAATAGAGGGACATATCCACAGGCACAGGGCTTTTGGCATCCCACAGACGCAGGGTATTAGTATGGGTAGTCTTATAGCCTGCAATTTCCATATCTCTTGGAATTGCCAATACAGTGGTGTAGCCCACATGTTCGGGGTGGTTATTGCCCTTGTCATCCCAGTGGTCCACAATCTGCCCACCAAAACGGACTTCTTCTGTCTCATCCATTTTGGGAATCAACCAAGCATCACCCAGACCCAACCAGTTATCTGCCTGCTCTGCCTGCTTGCCATTGACAATTTTCTGCTTAAAAATACCCAACTCATAACAGATGGTATAGCCAGTAGCAGGAATTTTCAGTGTGGTCATAGAATCCAGATAGCAGGCTGCCAGACGACCCAGACCACCGTTACCCAAACCTGCATCTGGTTCAATTTCAAACAAATCAGAAGCGGAGTAACCCAAATCCTCCAATGCCTCTTTTAAAGTACCCAAAATGCCCAAGTTATAGGCATTCTTTTCCAAAGAACGTCCCATCAAAAATTCCAAAGAGAGATAGTGTACCTGACGTTCCTGGTTTTCCCAAACGAGGTTACTGGTTTTCATCTGGTGCCCAGACATAATATCACGCAGAACCAGAGCACATGCCTTGAATACATGGGTCTCTGTTGCATCTTCTACGTCACGTCCAAAATTGCGGCGTAGCTTCCCGACAATTAGCTCGGTTAACTGAGCCTTGGTATATTCTGCCATTATACTGCCTCCCGTATTTACATTCATTTTACATCCATTAGGGATTCTAATAGAACCCCCCACATCTTTCCATTTTAGCAGTTTTTGAAAAAACCGTCAATGCGCAGAAGGCTATAAAAACAGGTTCATTTTTTCCGAATCCTTACACAATTTACAGTTTTATATTACTGAAAAATGGGCAAGAAGAAAAACGCAAAAAAATTCACCCTCCCTGTATGGATACACAGGGAGGGTGTGGACTACCATTTTAAAAACGATTCTCCAATATTTTGTTAAATTCTTTGATAAATATTCAGATATTCTTGGGCAGACTGGTTCCAGCTAAAGTCCGCAGTCATACCTTCCTTCTGCATACTGACCCATGCTTCCTGGTTGTTATAGTACAACCCAATGGCCTCACGAATCACCCAAAGCATGTCATAGGCATTGATGTCTGCAAAGGTGAAGCCACGACCTGTTCCCTCAAACCGGTTATAGGGGAACACAGTATCCTTCAGTCCGCCTGTTTCACGGACAATGGGCAAGGTACCAAACCGCATGGCAATCATCTGACTTAAACCACATGGCTCACTGACAGAGGGCATCAGGAACATGTCTGCACCTGCATAAATCTGCTCGGACAGTGGACCAGAATAAGTAAGCTGCGCAGAAAAACGTCCTGGATATTGCCACTGTGCATGGCGGAACGCCTCCTCATACTGCCAGTCCCCAGTACCCAATACCACCATCTGAACATTTTGCTCCATAATGTTGTTGAGTACATCTGTGACCATAGAAAATCCCTTATGTCCCACCAGACGAGAGACACAGGCAATGATGGGCACATTGGGGTCCTCATTCAGTCCCACTGCACGTTGTAGTGCCTGTTTGCAGGCTGCTTTGCCTTTTTTCAATGTCTTGAGATTGAAATTGGCAGCCAATCCAGCACGCTTAGCAGGGTCATAGAAATCCATATCAATTCCATTCAAAATACCCTGCAACTTTCCACTCTGCTGGTTGATAATGCCATCCAATCCATGTGCATAGAAGGGGGTACGCAATTCCTGTGCATAGGTAGGAGACACAGTTGTAACAAAGTTAGAAGCCATAATGGCTCCTTTCATCAGGTTGACATCGTCATGGAAGGCCAGCATTCCCTCATTGAAGTAGTTGCGTCCCAGACCAATCACATCTTCCAGCACCTGATCTCCATAGCGACCCTGATACTCGATATTATGAATGGTGAATACTGTTTTTGTATTGGAAAGCTGTGGAATACGATAGCGATCCTCCAACAGATAAACAGGAACCAGAGCTGTCTGCCAGTCATTGCAGTGGATGATATCAGGTGCCCAGTCAAGCTGCCCTGGCACCTCAATCACAGCACGGGAAAAATAGGCAAACCGTTCACAGTCATCAAAATGACCATAGAGCTGCCAGCGTTTGAAGTAATACTCATTGTCCACAAACCAATAGAGCACACCATCCCGCTCCAACTGGAATACACCACAGTAGACCTGACGCCAAGACAGCGTTACATTAAAATATTTCAAAAATGTCATCTGGCTGCGCCATTCCCCACTGATTCCCTCATAAAGTGGTAAAATCACTGCCACTTCATGACCAGCCTTCGCAAGTGCATTTGGGAGAGAGCCTGCCACATCTGCAAGCCCACCTGTTTTAATAAACGGAGCCACCTCAGAGGCAGCAAATAAAATTTTCATACCAACAATTCCCCTTTCTATGTCTCACACAGCCATACAAACATTGGAAACTGTGCCGAGGGGAAGTCACACTCCCCTCTCGGCACATCATCCCATCACAATTTCTTTTTCTTATACAACAGAACCCTTTGCAATAGCCAGAGGATAGGTGGCATGTCCCATTAACATTCTATCCTCATTGACCAACACATCTTTGTCTGTAATCACATAGGCGAGGGATGCTCCACTCTTGACAACAGTATTCTGCATCAGCACACTATTGGTCACCTTTGCTCCCTTCTCAATGACTACACCACGAGAGATAATGGAATTTTCTACTTCACCCTCAATGATACAGCCATCTGCCACCAGAGAATGGTTGGATTTTGCATCTGGTCCATAGTAGGTGGGGCAACTAGAGCGGTCCTTGGTGCGCACTGGTCTATCCAGATTAAACAGCTCACCAAATACCTGTGGTTCCAACAACTCCATAGAGTGGTCATAGTAGCCAGCTACTGACTGGAAGCGAGCCACATATCCTTCATGAATGTAGCTCATCAATTTCAGGTCTTTCAGTCTGGGTTGAAGCACACCACGGCTAAACTGATAAATATCATGGGCAGAACAGTAGTTTACTAAATCCAGCAACAGCTTCTTAGAAATTACATAGATTTCCAAACTCTCCAATGCCTGATCTGCTGCGACAGGATGGACCGACAATTCTGTCACTCGTCCCTCCTCATTTACTTTTACATACTCAGAGAACCGAGGTGCTCCTTTCAGTGTGGGAGTGCATACCATAGTCACATCTGCGCCTGTTTCAATATGTCTACGGTAGATATCTGCCACAGGCAGATTCACAGCCATGTCGCCCCATGCCAAAATGACATGTTCCTGACGGATGTTTTCCAAATAGTCTGCAACACCCTCCAGTGCATCCATATCACCACGATATTCCCCACCACGCTCTGCATAGCCAAAGGGGGGCAAAATTCTCAAGCCACCATGGGTACGGCTTAACTCCCAGTCTTTACCAGAACCAACATGGTCCAGCAGGGACTGATAACTCTCATGAACAATGATGCCCACATCTGTAATCCCTGCATTGACATAGTTAGACAGCATAAAGTCAATCAGACGATAACGTCCACCATAAGGTAAAGAACAAGTATTTCTGGGACGAGTCAGCTCTCCCAAGTTTGCATCTGAGCGACAGGCAAAGATAATTCCATGTAAATTCTTCATGCCTGCTCACCTCCCTTTACATCTTCCCGAATCATAGCATGGGGCTTGACCACTGCATTGTCCCCAATCTTCACACCACCAGCAACAACTGCAATGCCCCAATCTGGTTCATCAGAGGGGGGTGCTCCCACAACAGCACCTTCTCCAATCACAGCATCTTCTGCCACAATGGAATAAGCCACTTTTGCACCCTTTTTCACCACAGTACCAGGCATCAAGATGGAATACTGAACATCTGCCCCTTCCTCTACTACAACAGAGTGGAACAGCACAGAATTTTCCACAACACCATCAATCTGACAGCCACCAGTTACCAGTGAATGGGACAGCTTTGCATGTTCTCCCGTCACATGGGGGGGACGAATGGGAGTGCGGGAATAAATGGGCCAGGATGGATCGTAGGGGTTAATCCCCTTTTCGTTCTTAATGGCCAACATATCCATATTGGCGTCCCACAGGGAATCAATGGTACCCACATCCTTCCAGTAGCCCTGGAAACGATATGCCATCATTACCTCACCAGCATCCAACATTTTGGGAATAATATTTTTACCAAAATCGTTAGAGGAAGTGGGGTCTGCCTCATCATCCACAAGATATTGACGTAATTTGGACCAGGTAAAGACATAGATACCCATAGAGGCCAGATTGCTCTTTGGCTGTTTTGGTTTCTCCTCAAACTCATAGACACGATCATTTTCGTCCACATTCATAATACCAAAGCGTGTGGCTTCCTCCATGGTCACCTCAAGCACAGAGATGGTACAGGCTGCCCCTGTTTTTTTATGTAAGTCCACCATATCTGCATAGTCCATCTTATAGATATGGTCACCAGACAAAATTACCACATACTCAGGGTCATAGAGATCTAGGAACCCAATATTCTGGTAAATTGCATTGGCTGTTCCCTTATACCATGTACCTTGATCTCCCTCTCTCATGTAAGGTGGGAGAATGTGTACCCCGCCATCAGAGCGGTCCAGGTCCCAAGGCTGACCAGAGCCAATATAGCTGTTCAGCTCCAAAGGACGATACTGGGTCAGTACACCTACTGTATCAATCCCGGAATTTGCACAGTTGGAGAGGGGAAAATCAATAATCCGATACTTCCCTCCAAATGGGACAGCTGGTTTTGCCACATGGCTGGTCAGTGCATAAAGACGGCTTCCCTGTCCGCCTGCCAACAGCATGGCCACAACTTCTTTCTTCATTTCTTCTTCACCTCAAGATGTATGTTAAACAATCGCACACAGAATGTCTGCTTACGCTTTTTCTGCCTTTTTGGCTCGGATTGTCTTTGTTGTAGACTTTGTGGAAGTGGCTTTTTTCTTTGCCGTTGTTACCTTTTTCTCCCCAGCCTTTTCCTGGGTTGCTACAGGCTTCTTTCTAGGTGGATTCCGGCGAGTACAACGATAAATCATAACGGACATAGGTGGCAGATCAATAATCATAGACTGCTCCTGCCCATGACAGGGGTTATAAGTTGTCTTAACTGGAGCAGTATCCCCCAGCCCATCTCCGCCAAATTCTGGGTTATCCGTGTTGAAAATTGGAGTCCACGTGCCAGCAAATGGAACTCCCACACAATAGCCCTTTCTGTGGTTGGGAGAGAAGTTTGCTACCACGACAAGGGGCTTTCCTTGACAATCCCAGCGCAAAAATGCCACTGTATTGGCAGTATGGTCATCTGCACACAGCCATTGGAAGCCCTGCCAAGAGTTGTCCTGCTCCCAGAGAGAGGGTTCCTCCAAATACATGGCATTAGCAGCTTTGAAGAACTGGTGAACCTGTCGGTGCTGTTCATACTGGAGCAAATGCCAGTCCAGAGAATACTCATAGTGCCATTCGTTCCATTGCCCCAATTCAGCACCCATAAAGGAAAGTTTTTTCCCTGGATGTGTGAGCATGTAGGTATAGAACGCCCTGACACCTGCAAACTTTTCCTTGTTCTCTCCTGGCATCTTCCCCAAGAAGGACCCTTTCATATGTACCACTTCATCATGGGAAAGAGGTAAAATGTAGTTTTCCGAAAAGGCATACATCAGAGAAAAAGTAATATCGTGGTGATTGAACTGACGGAAATAGGGGTCCAATTTAATATAGTGGCAAATATCATTCATCCACCCCATGTTCCACTTAAAGTTAAAGCCCAATCCACCATCATCCACAGGATGGGTCACTTTCGGCCATGCAGTAGACTCTTCAGCAATCATCAAAATATCAGGATGTGCTGCAAAAATGGCGGTATTCAGTTTCTGGAAAAACTCAATGGCCTCCAGATTCTCTTTCCCACCATGAATATTGGGCATCCATTGTCCATCCTGCCGTCCATAATCCAGATACAGCATAGAGGAAACTGCATCCACTCTCAGACCATCAGCATGGTATTCCTCCAACCAGAACATGGCATTGGAGAACAGGAAAGAACGTACCTCATTTCTGCCTAAATCAAACACCTGTGTCCCCCAGTCTGGATGCTCTCCCTTTCGGGCATCTGCATATTCATAGGTAGGACCACCATCAAAGTGGTAAAGACCAAAGGCATCCCGTGGAAAATGAGCGGGAACCCAATCCAGGATCACACCGATCCCAGCCTGGTGGAGCTGGTCAATGAGATACTTTAAATCATCTGGGGTACCAAACCGACTGGTGGCAGCAAAATACCCTGTTACCTGATAGCCCCAAGAGGCATCCAGTGGATGCTCCATAACAGGCATCAGCTCCACATGGGTAAATCCCATTTCCTTCACATAGGGTACCAGATACTGCGCTGTATCCCGATAGGAGAGGAACTCACCCTCCCCAGTCCTACGCCATGAGCCCAGGTGGCACTCATAGATGTTCATTGGGCGCTGATAGGGGGGATTGGCTGCACGATAGCTCATCCAACTTCCATCTCCCCAGGGATATGGATTCAAATCATAGATTTTGGAGGCATTGCCTGGTCTGGTTTCCGCGTGGAACGCATAGGGATCTGCTTTGGCTACCATAGTGCCATCTTGTGCAAACACCGCATATTTATACGTATCATATTGCTTTAACCCAGCAACAAACCCCTGCCAGATACCACCTTCTAGGCTCTCCAGAGGATGCGAAGTCTCGTTCCAGCCATTGAAATCACCAAATACACACACCTTTTTTGCATTAGGTGCCCAAACCCGAAACACATAGCCAGCCTGCCCATCCTGCTCACCGGGATGGGCACCAAAGCAGCGCCATGCATGGCAGCTCCTACCCTCCGAAAATGCTTCCAATTCTAAAAACAAATCATATTCGCTTATTTTTGTATCATATTTCACCAATGAGATCACCTCGTCCCCTTTTTTCCCGTTTTACATTCATTATCACCAACGGCACAAAACAGACCTTTCAATATTTATATAAATTATACAACACACCCCAGCCATCGTCAAGTAAAAAGCATAGGAATTGAATTTTCTTACAGGAAAAAGTACAGGGAGAGATTTCATGCTTACCTAGTTATAACTCTCATTGCCACACAGTAATAGTTGTTGCAAAAGCGATAGGTAAATTCCAAATATGGTAATTTTATCTACACTCTGGGCAGAAATAATTGGAACTTCCTCATACAATATCCCATCCACATACACTTGGAATGTTCCAATGCCCTCCCCCTGTGCAATAGGGGCAGATACCTCATCGTGAATGGTTACCATTTTTGTAACACTTTCCTCCTGTCCATTTTTGACCAATACCTTGCATGTTTTTTCAAGTTGAGGCTGTATATACTCCTGTGTCCCCAGATGTACTGGGATGGGTGCCAGAGGCTGGTCTGGATAGACCTCCTGCAAATGATAACTTGCAAAACCATAGTCCAGTAGTTTTTGTGCATCTTGGAACCGATCCGCAGAAGTAGGTGCTTTCATAATGACCGCAATCAATTCCATCCCTTCCCTCTGTGCTGTGGCTGACATACAGTAGAGTGCAGAATCTGTAGAGCCTGTTTTTAACCCGGTGGCTCCTTCATAGGAATAAATCAGCCGATTGGTGTTGGTCAGCCCAAACGCCCCATCCCGAATGGAATCCATCCAGATGGTGGTATACTCCTGAATCTCTGGATGATTCAGAATCAATTCTCTGGACATCAGGGCAATATCATAGGCTGTTGTCACATGCCCTTCCACAGGTAAGCCTGTGCAGTTCACAAAGTGGGTGTTTACCATCCCCAACTCCAATGCACGCTGGTTCATTTGCTCCACAAATACTTCTTCGCTGCCTGCTAAATACTCTGCCATTGCCACTGCGGCATCATTTCCCGACACCACAGTAATGCACTTCACCAATTCATGAACACTCATCTGTTCTCCCTGTTCCAAATAGACCTGAGAGCCACCCATCCCTGCTGCATGGGCAGATACTGTCACCATATCTTCTTCATCAATCCGCTGTTCCTGTAATGCCTCCATAATCAGCAGTAGTGTCATGATTTTGGTCACGCTGGCAGGTTCCATCTGTTCCTGACTGTTCTGTTCATACAAAACCTGCCCACTCTCTTTCTCCATAAGCAGTGCGGATGCTGCTGACAGTGGCAGTGTGGGTTGTTGCACTGTTGCAGCCTGCACAGTACTCAACAACAGTGCCGCCATAAGAATCAGTGCCACTATGTTTTTTTTCATAGTTTCTCCTCCCTCAGATACAGGATATTCTGATACCATGTGTATGTGGGAGGATGGTCTTATATGTGCTTAGATCACTAGCATACGGTATTTTTCCTGCAAAATATGTAGAAAAGGGACTTCATCCTCTTTTTTGTGGATGAAGTCCCTTCTATTATTGTACCCGGTTCCTGAGTGGCTGCCCACTGGTGTATCGCTTTAAATTTTCAAGTGCCAGTTGCACACAGTTCACCCGTGTCATATCCAGATGCATTCCCCCTGCAATATGAGGGGTCAACAACAGATTTGGTATATCCCACAGACGATGTTCAGACGGCAGAGGTTCCGGCTCTGTCACATCCAAAGCGGCACCCCACAGATGCCCTGAACACAGAGCATCTGCCAGAGCCTCCTGATCCAGCACACTGCCACGACCACAACTGAGTAGAATTG
>CALWON010000035.1 GCA_944383165.1 uncultured Oscillospiraceae bacterium | reverse complement strand
AAGGCAGATACCCTGTTGACCATTGCAAAGGGACTCAGTGACAGCGCATTTTGGAAAGAGTGGTATATTCTCATTGTGTTGTCTGCCATTTTGTTGGTGATGGCACTGTTCGTCACATTCTTTTTTCGTACCAGATTGGGACTATCCATCCGTGCCACTGGGGATAATGCGGATATGGTGAGGGCATCTTCCATCAATCCTGCCTTTACCATTACAGTGGGGCTGTGTATTTCAAATGCACTGACCGGACTTGCAGGTTGTCTTGTGGGGCTGGTACAGAAAAGCTGTGACATCAATTTGGGTACTGGTATGGTGACCATTGCGCTGGCATCTCTGATTGTTGGGGAAACATTGTTTGGACGTGGTTCCATTGGGGTGCGTATTTTTGGTGTAGTGGTGGGTTCCTGCATCTATCGTTTGATTATGGCAGTAGCTCTAAAATTGGAGGTGCCAACGGAGTGTTTCAAACTGGTGGCAGCTCTCATTGTGGCAGTTGCCATTGCATCCCCACAGGGGCGGAAGCTCATTGCCATACAGCGTCAGAAATTTCTGGCACGAAAGGAGGCAAAGGAGAAATGTTGAATCTTTCAGCCATTTCCAAAACCTTCAATCAGGGTACACCCAATGAAAAGAAGGCGTTGACCGGATTATCACTCCACCTGAAACCAGGGGATTTTGCCACCATTGTGGGTTCCAATGGAGCAGGAAAATCTACACTGTTTAACGCCATTGCGGGGAGTTTCTATATAGACAGTGGCAGGATTGAACTAGGGGGAAAAGACATCACCTTTGCTCCAGAGCACAGACGGGCAAGCCAGATTGGCAGACTGTTCCAAGACCCGTTGAAGGGAACAGCCCCCCATATGACCATTGAGGAAAATATGTCTTTAGCCTATTTGCGCACCACAAAGGGCAAGACGGGATTTTTCAGCCGGATTGGCAAGAAGGATAGGGCATTTTTTCAGGAACAGCTCTCCCAGCTTGAAATGGGGCTGGAAAATCGTATGGGACAGCCAGTTGGTCTCCTGTCAGGTGGACAGAGACAGGCGTTGACCCTACTCATGGCAACCATGGTTCCACCACAGTTGCTCCTACTGGATGAGCACACAGCGGCTCTAGACCCAGCCACCGCAGAAAAAGTATTAGAAATTACCAGACAGGTGGTAGCAAAACATCAGATTACCACTTTAATGGTCACACACAACATGCATCAAGCATTGGATTTGGGCAACCGCACCTTGATGATGGATGCTGGGCATATTGTGTTTGATGTACAGGGTGAGGAGAGGGACAGCCTCACAGTGGAGGACCTATTGCAGAAATTCCATCAGGGAGCAGGAAAAGAGCTGGACAATGACAGAATCCTTCTCTCCTGACAGTTCAAGAGGCGTTTTATGAAAAGTCATCATTAAAGAGGGAAGCAAATAACAACAGAATACTTCTCTCTTGACATTTTGAGGGGAATTTCATATAATATTGCTTCGTAAAAAGCAATGCGGAAAAGGAGTACCTTACAAACGCAGCAGCAGAGAGGGGACGGCTGGTGAAAGTCCTTCTGTGGTGTAGGGGAAAGTGGCTTCCAAGCTCCATTCCTGAACCATTACAGTAGGGAATGGCGGATTCAGCCGTTATCTGAATGAAGTGCGGATTTTGTAGAGATGAAATCCGAATTCAGGTGGTACCGCGGACCTGTAAACTGTTCGCCCTGAACCTTTTGTAAGGTTCAGGGCGTTTTTGTTGCCAATGAAATGATAAGGAATAGGATGTGAAACACATGCAGAAAGAACTGCCAAAGGTATATGAACCACAGGAAGTAGAACAGCGTATTTATAAAAATTGGGAGGAACATGGATGTTTTAAGGGACACCGTGACCCCAACAGAAAGCCCTTTACCATTGTCATGCCACCACCCAACGTGACAGGTCAACTGCACATGGGTCATGCAATGGACTCCACCTTGCAGGATATTCTCATCCGTTTTAAGAGAATGCAGGGATATGCTGCCCTCTGGGTGCCTGGCACAGACCACGCCGGTATTGCAACTCAGATTAAGGTAGAGGAGGAGCTGCGCACCAAAGAGGGCTTGAGTCGCTACGATTTGGGCAGAGAGAAATTTTTGGAGCGGGTGTGGGACTGGAAACACCAGTACGGCAACCGGATTGTAGAGCAACAGAAAAAACTGGGTGCATCCTGTGACTGGGATCGAGCTAGATTTACTATGGATGAGGGCTGTTCCAAGGCAGTGCGTGAAACCTTCTGTGAACTCTACGAAAAGGGTCTGATTTACAAGGGAAGCCGTATCATCAACTGGTGTCCCCACTGCGTTACCGCTTTGTCAGATGCTGAGGTGGAATATCAGGATAAGCCCGGGCACCTGTGGCATATGCGGTATCCTCTGACCGATGGTTCTGGCTATCTGGTGGTGGCAACCACCCGTCCTGAAACCATGATGGGTGATACCGGTGTGGCAGTCAACCCCAATGATGAGCGATACAAACATCTGGTGGGTAAGACCTGTACCCTGCCTCTCATGAACCGTGAAATTCCCATTGTGGCAGATGAATATGTAGAAATGGACTTCGGTACTGGCTGTGTGAAGATGACCCCAGCCCATGACCCCAATGACTTTGAGGTGGGACTGCGCCATAATCTGGAGACCATTCGAGTGTTGAATGATGATGGTACGGTCAATGCCAATGGTGGAAAGTATGAGGGAATGGATCGCTATGAGTGCCGTAAGGCGGTCATTGAAGATTTGAAGGCTCTTGACCTCATTGAGAAGATTGAGGACTATTCCCACAATGTGGGCACCTGTTACCGCTGCCATAATGACGTTGAGCCTATCATCTCCGCTCAGTGGTTCGTAAAAATGAAACCTCTTGCTCAGGAAGCAATCCGCGTGGTGGAGCAGGGAGAGACCAAGTTTGTACCTGACCGCTTCTCTAAGATTTACTTGAACTGGATGGAAAATGTCCATGACTGGTGTATTTCCCGTCAACTGTGGTGGGGTCATCAGATTCCTGTGTGGTATTGTGATGACTGTGGGCACATGACAGTCAGCCGTGAGGATGCCTGCAAATGTGAAAAGTGTGGTTCTGAAAAAATTCACCGTGACCCAGATGTGCTGGATACCTGGTTCTCCTCTGCCCTGTGGCCTTTCTCCACCTTGGGCTGGCCCGAAAAGACAGAAGATTTGGACTATTTCTATCCCACTGATGTACTGGTCACTGGTTATGATATTATTTTCTTCTGGGTGGCACGCATGATTTTCTCTGCCTGTGAGCAGACAAAAAAGGCACCCTTCCACACTGTCTTTATTCATGGACTGGTACGGGATGACAAGGGACGTAAAATGAGTAAGTCTCTGGGCAACGGCATTGACCCACTGGAAATTGCAAACCAGTATGGAGCAGATGCACTGCGTTTCAATCTGGTGACAGGCAACAGCCCAGGCAATGACATGCGTTTCTATACAGAACGCTGTGAGGCAATGCGCAACTTTGCCAACAAGATTTGGAACGCCAGCCGGTTCCTGATGATGAATCTGACCATTGACAAATGTCAACTGCCAGAAAAGCTGGAACTGGAGGACAAGTGGATTTTGTCCAAGCTGAACACTGCCATTCGTGAAATTACAGACAATATGGACCACTACGAGTTGGGTGTGGCAGCACAGAAGATTTATGACTTTATCTGGGATTCCTACTGTGACTGGTATATCGAATTGACCAAGACCCGCTTGCAGGGAGAGGATGAGGACAGCAAGGTGCGGGCACAGCAGGTTCTGTGTCATGTACTGACTCAGATGTTGAAGCTGCTCCATCCCTTTATGCCATTTATCACAGAGGAAATCTGGCAGGCTCTGCCACATGAAGGGGATTATCTGATGCTGTCCGACTGGCCCGTGGCAGATGCTGCGCTGGACTTCCCAGAAGAGGAAAAGGCAATGGAGCTGATTATGGATGGTATCCGTGGGGTGCGTACCCGCAGAGCAGAAATGAATGTACCACCCAGCAAGAAAGCACACCTCACCATTGCCACGGAGGAGACAGAAATTTTTACTTTGGGTATTCCATTCCTGAAAAAGCTGGCATATGCCAGTGATGTGGCAATGGTTCCCTCTGGCACTGCTCCAGAAGCTGGTTCCGTCACGGTTGTGACCCATGCGGCCCAGATTTCCATGCCAATGGCTGAACTGGTGGATATGGAAAAAGAAAAGGCTCGTCTGGAAAAGGAACTGAAAAAGCAGAGTACAGAGTTGGAAAAACTCAATACCAAACTGAATAACCCTGGTTTTGTCAACAAAGCACCTGAGCATGTGGTTGCCGCTGAAAAAGAGCGTGCTGTTCAGCTTACGGAGCTGGTGGCAAAACTGGAGGAACAGTTGAAGAATATGTAATCACAAAGGCTCCCTGCACGCAGGCAGGGAGCCTCATTCATTATACTTCCCGTGTGATGATAATGGCATGGGTGGGGCAGCTCTCGGCAGCTTCCTCCACCAGTGGTTCTTCCTCTGGATAAATCTCATCTTTGGCAGCAGCTACACCTTCGTCCAGCATCAAAAAAACAGAACCACAGGTACAGGTACAAAGACCACAGCCGATACAATTTTCATTGACAGATACATTCAAGGGAATGTCCTCCTTTTTTGCTTCAGTATCAATGGTAGGATTCCACAAAAACAGAAAAAACATACCTATCTCGTTAAAGTGCTGTTTCCACACAAAGAGGGCAGAAAAAAGAATCTATTTCTGTCAGATTGGCACTTGACGGGAGAGAAAACCTCTGTTATAATTCCAAATTGCGGTGGTAGGGTTCAAAAAAACCCAATACCCGATGAAACGACCCCAGGTTGAGGGGGAGAGGAGGGTGCCGAGATGATCACAGAATTGACTACGGTCAACAAGGTGGTGGGTGCTAAGCAGACACGCCGAGCACTGAAAAATGGAAAAGCCACCAAAATTTTTATTGCAATGGATGCAGATCCCAAGCTGTTGCAGCCTATGGTTCAGGAAGCAGTACACAAGGGGGTACGCATCGAGCAAGTGGAGACGATGAAAAAATTGGGCGAAATTTGTGGGATTTCCATAGGTACAGCCATTGTAGCCGTCGTTTCTCAGTAAAATTTGGTTTTAACGGAATAAAACAGTTTTATTCCTGTTAAAATATATTTCGTCTCCCAATGGAGACAGGTTATGAGAAAGGAGGAAACAAAATGCCTACTTTTAATCAGCTGGTTCGCAAGGGACGTGAGCAGGTGACTTATAAGTCCACTTCTCCCGCACTGCAGCATGGTCTGAACACCCTGAAGAGCCGCCAGACCGATCTGCCCTCCCCCCAGAAGAGAGGTGTCTGCACCGCAGTTCGTACTTCTACTCCTAAGAAGCCTAACTCCGCTCTGCGTAAGATCGCCCGTGTACGCCTGACCAACGGTTACGAGGTCACCGCTTACATTCCTGGCGTGGGTCACAACCTTCAGGAGCACTCCGTGGTTATGATTCGTGGTGGACGTGTAAAGGACCTTCCCGGTGTGCGTTACCACATCATCCGTGGTACTCTGGATACTCAGGGTGTCAACGGTCGTATGCAGTCCCGTTCTAAGTACGGTGCAAAGCGTCCTAAGGCTGGCAAGAAGTAAGAATTACTTCACCTGTCCTGCGTGAACAGCGCAAAACCTTCAGATGTAAAATCTGAGACTATGATTGCTATTGTACGATTCGTGCAAGGCAAACGCCTTGCCGAGCGTTTATTCTATATAAAGTAGGGTAGACCTCGAGCACAGGCATTACACGGATTTTTGTTTTATGAAAGTTCGAGTACCTATGAATTCTATATTATAATAAGAAGGAGGGAAGCAAAGTGCCCAGAAGAGGAAATGTACCCAAGCGGGAGGTTCTGCCCGATCCGCTGTATAACTCCGTTTTGGTTACCAAGCTTACCAACAGCGTGATGCTGGATGGCAAGAAGGGCGTGGCTCAGAAGGTGGTCTACGGTGCCTTCGATATCATCAAGGAAAAGACCGGTAAGGAGCCTATGGAGGTTTACACTCAGGCTCTGGAGAATATTATGCCTTCTCTGGAGGTTAAGGCCCGCCGTGTGGGTGGTGCTACCTATCAGGTGCCCATCGAGGTTCGTCCTGAGCGTCGTCAGACTCTGGGTCTGCGTTGGCTGACCAACTATGCCCGCAGCCGTGGTGAAAAGACCATGAAGGAGCGTCTGGCTGGCGAGATTATGGACGCTGCCAACAACTTGGGTGGTGCTGTGAAGAAGCGTGAGGATACTCACAAGATGGCTGAGTCCAACAAGGCTTTCGCACACTACCGCTGGTAATTTAGAAGGAGACGCAACGTATGCCTAGAAAAGTTACCTTAGAGAATACCAGAAATATTGGTATTATGGCCCACATCGACGCTGGTAAGACAACTACCACCGAGCGTATCCTCTACTACACCGGTGTGAACTACAAGATCGGTGAAACTCATGAGGGTAACGCTACTATGGACTGGATGGTGCAGGAGCAGGAGCGTGGTATTACCATCACTTCCGCTGCTACCACCTGTTACTGGAAGGGAACCAAGAATCAGTTCCCCCAGACCCGTCTGAACATCATCGACACCCCCGGTCACGTGGACTTTACCGTTGAGGTTGAGCGTTCTCTGCGTGTGCTCGACGGTTCTGTCACTGTTATGTGTGCAAAGGGTGGCGTTGAGCCTCAGTCTGAGACCGTTTGGCGTCAGGCTGATAACTATCGCGTTCCCCGCATGATTTACGTCAACAAGATGGACATCATGGGTGCTGACTTCTATCACGTTCTGGATATGATCCATGACCGCCTGAAGTGTAACGCTGTACCCATTCAGCTGCCCATCGGCTCTGAGGATACCTTCAAGGGCATCATCGACCTGGTGGAGATGACTGCCGATGTGTACTACGATGAGCTGGGTAAGGACATGCGTGTGGAGGAGATCCCCGAGGACATGAAGGAGCTGGCTCAGGAGTACCGCACAAAGCTGCTGGACGCCTGTGCTGACATCGACGAGGAGATCATGATGCTGGTACTGGAGGAGCAGGAAGTTCCTGAGGACATGATCCGCCGTGCCATCCGTAAGGGTACCATTGACAACGTCATGGTTCCTGTGGTGTGCGGTACTTCCTACCGCAACAAGGGTGTTCAGAAGCTGCTGGATGCCATTGTTGATTACCTGCCCTCTCCTGTTGATATTCCTGCTATCCAGGGTGTCAACCCAGATACTGATGAGGAGGATTGCCGTCACGCTGACGATAATGCCCCCTTCTCTGCTCTGGCATTTAAGATTGCTACCGACCCATTTGTTGGTCGTCTGTCCTTTGTGCGTGTGTACTCCGGTGTTCTGAACACTGGCACCACTGTACTGAACTCCACCAAGAACCAGAAGGAGCGTATTGGACGCATTCTTCAGATGCACGCCAACCACCGTGAAGATATCGAGTGCTGCTACGCCGGTGATATTGCCGCTGTTGTTGGTCTGAAGAACTCCACCACTGGTGATACTCTGTGTGATCCAAACCACCCCATTATTCTGGAGTCTATGGAGTTCCCCGAGCCTGTGATCCGTGTTGCCATCGAGCCCAAGACCAAGGCTGGTCAGGAGAAGATGGGTCTGGCACTGGTGAAGCTGGCTGAAGAAGACCCCACCTTTAAGACCTACACCGACGATGAGACTGGTCAAACCATCATCGCTGGTATGGGTGAGCTGCATCTGGAAATTATTGTTGACCGTCTGCTGCGTGAGTTTAAGGTAGAGGCCAACGTAGGTGCTCCTCAGGTTGCTTACAAGGAAACCATCAAGAAGTCTGTGGAGCAGGATACCAAATATGCTCGTCAGTCTGGTGGTAAGGGTCAGTATGGTCACTGCCGTATTACTGTTGAGCCCAACGAGCCTGGTAAGGGCTATGAGTTCATCAATGAGATCACCGGCGGTGTCATCCCCAAGGAGTATATCCCCGCTATTGATGCTGGTATTCAGGGAGCTATGCAGGCTGGCGTGCTGGCAGGCTACCCCGTTGTAGATGTGAAGGTTCATCTGACCTTCGGTTCTTACCACGAGGTTGACTCCTCTGAAATGGCATTTAAGATTGCAGGTTCTATGGCATTTAAGGAAGCCTGCCGCAAGGCAAGTCCCTGCCTGCTGGAGCCTATGATGAAAGTATCTGTCATTGTTCCTGATGAGTATCTGGGTAACGTCATTGGCGACCTGAACAGCCGCCGTGGTCAGATTCAGGGTCAGGAGAGCCGTTCTGGCGCAATGCAGGTAGATGCTCTGGTGCCTCTGGCCAACATGTTTGGTTACGCAACCGACCTTCGTTCCTCTACTCAGGGACGTGGTCAGTACTCCATGGAGCCTCACAGCTATGTGGAGATTCCCAAGAGCATTGCTGATAAGATTATTGCTGAGCGTGGACGCAATCAGGACTAAGTTTTCTGGCAGAATCTGCGCTTGAATCGGGAAAATGGGGTTGCAATTACAGTCAGAATAGGATAAAATATCCCTGATATGTAATCCCCCGTTTTCCAAATGAAATTGATGATTGTAACATAAGGAGGAAATTCAAATGGCTAAGCAGAAATTTGAACGCACTAAGCCCCATGTTAACATTGGTACTATTGGCCACGTTGACCACGGCAAGACCACTCTGACCGCTGCTATCACCAAGTATCTGGCTATGCAGGGCAAGGCTCAGTTCGAGGACTACGCCAGCATCGACAAGGCTCCCGAGGAGAAGGAGCGCGGCATTACCATCAACACTGCTCACGTTGAGTATGAGACTGACGCTCGTCACTATGCTCACGTTGACTGCCCCGGTCACGCTGACTATATTAAGAACATGATCACTGGTGCTGCTCAGATGGACGGTGCTATTCTGGTTATTGCTGCTACTGACGGTCCTATGGCTCAGACCAAGGAGCACATCCTGCTGGCTCGTCAGGTAGGCGTGCCCGCTATCGTTGTATTCCTGAACAAGTGCGATCAGGTTGACGACGAGGAGCTGCTGGAGCTGGTTGAGATGGAAGTCCGTGAGACTCTTGACAAGTACGAGTTCCCCGGCGATGATATTCCCATCATCAAGGGTTCCGCTCTGAACGCCCTGATTTCCGAGTCCAACGATCCTTCTGCTCCTGAGTATGCTTGCATCAAGGAGCTGATGGACGCTGTTGACAACTATATCCCCACTCCTGCTCGTAACGATGACCTGCCCTTCCTGATGCCTGTTGAGGACGTGTTCACCATTTCCGGTCGTGGTACTGTTGCTACCGGTCGTGTGGAGCGTGGCGTTGTGAAGACTGGCGAGACTGTTGAGATCGTTGGTCTGTCCGAGGAGAAGAAGTCCACCGTCGTAACCGGTCTGGAGATGTTCCGCAAGACTCTGGATTACGCTGAGGCTGGCGACAACGTGGGTGCTCTGCTGCGTGGCGTTGCTAAGACTGACATCGAGCGTGGTCAGGTTCTGTGTAAGCCCGGCTCCATCCATCCTCACACCAAGTTCACTGGTCAGGTTTACGTTCTGTCCAAGGACGAGGGTGGTCGTCATACTCCTTTCTTCAACAACTACCGTCCTCAGTTCTACTTCCGTACCACCGACGTAACCGGCATCATCAGCCTGCCCGAGGGCACTGAGATGTGCATGCCTGGCGACAACGTGGACATGAAGGTTGAGCTGATCACTCCTATCGCTATCGAGAAGGGTCTGCGTTTCGCTATCCGTGAGGGTGGTCGTACCGTAGGTTCCGGCGTTGTTATCGACATCGAGGAGTAATTCTTACTTCTTTCAAAAAGCTGTGACGAAATGAACGTTTCGTCACAGCTCTTTTTTTCATGAGACAAACATTCACGAGACTATGATTTTGTGATGGGAAGTGAAAAAATATATGAATTTTACAGCCATTGAGTTAGAGCAATGGAAACGGAAGGAACATTTTTACCACTTTATGAATGAGGCAACCTGTTCCTATTCTGCAACGGTGAATCTTGATATTACAGGGATAAAAGGACAACAGCTGTACCCAGCTATGTTATGGGTGTTGACAAGAGCGGTCAATCAGATGCCAGAGTTTAGAACAGCATATCGAGATGGCGTTCTGGGGATTTATGATACTATGAACCCATCCTACACTATTTTCCACCCAGAGAAGAAAACATTTAGCTCTATCTGGTCAGAATACAAGAATGACTATGAAAATTTTCTGCATACCTACCTTGAAGATATAAAATTTGCTGCCCAATCTATGCAATATTGCCCCAAAGGACCACGCCCAGAAAACTGTTTTGATGTGTCTATGGTGCCATGGCTGAACTTCACAGCCTTTCACCTAAATGTTTACAATGGTGGCTCTTATCTTCTGCCTATTTTTACAATGGGGAAGTATGAGGAACAGAATGGCAGACGCTTGCTCCCACTGTCCATTCAGGTACACCATGCTGTCTGTGATGGCTATCATGTGGGACTGTTTGTAGACATTGTTCAAAAAGAAATCAATCAACTGATGGGAGGGTAATCTATATGCCATTTCAAGTTGTAAAACAGGATATTACCAAAATGAAAGTAGATGCCATTGTTAATGCTGCCAATTCTTCTCTGTTGGGTGGGGGAGGTGTAGATGGCTGTATTCATCGTGCTGCTGGACCGGAGTTACTGGCAGAGTGCAGAACATTGGGAGGCTGTCAAACTGGATGTGCAAAGATGACAAAGGGGTATCACTTGCCCTGTCGCTATGTGATTCATACAGTTGGTCCCGTATGGAGAGGAGGAAATGATGGGGAGAAGGAGAATTTGATTTCCTGTTATCGCACATCCCTCTCTCTGGCTCAGGAAAATCATTGTCATTCAGTGGCATTTCCAGTCATTTCCTCGGGAATTTATGGTTATCCCAAACAGCAAGCCATACAAGTTGCAGTTGATACCATAGAGGAATTTTTGCACGAATCAGATATGACAGTTTATTTGGTGATATACGACAGTGAAACCGATCAGGTATGGAAACAGATGTGTCCTGAAATGGGATGTAAATGATACAAAAGCGTAAGAAGGAGTGTATGTCAATGGGAATTCCATTCACATACACTTTTTCTGTTTAGCTCATACTAAAGGTGTATTAAATTGAAAAAATCATTGTTAAAGTTGAGTTAATATTCTGTATAGACATTTACTTATACTTCTATTTTAAGGTTAATGAAAGATAATCGCTTAAAATTTTCAAATTAAGGTTATTTTTTGACGATGTTAGTCGATAATAAATGGGCAAAGGCGAAAGAGCTTTGTTTTGTTATTTGGAAACAAATAACATTCTTTGCTCATGAAGGGAGCCTGTTTAGAAATGAACGTCAAGAAAATCCATTCAATTCTCATTACTGCGAGTAATTCTGCCCATAATAGCAGTCTCATTGATTATATTATCGATTCTTGGCTACTTAAATTCTAAACGGATTATACAGAGTAGTGCAGAAAAAGAAATGACACAGTCTTTGACCATCGCCTCTGAATATATTGAAAAATCTCTATCAAATAATAGTATGGTAGCAGAGGCACTGGCCCGTGGTGTTGAGTCTATTTATCAAAAAATAGACACACCGGAAGAAATTGCTCAGGCAAGCCAATCGGAACAGATTTATGAAATGCTCCTGACCTCTTTTGTTGAGGGAAATGCAGAGACATTTGGTGGTGGGATCTGGTTTGAACCTTATGCTTATCGTCCTGATATTCCATATTTTTCCCCATATTGTATGAGAGAGAATAGTTCTGTGGTATATGTGGATGATTACTCATTGGGAGAGAATATCTACTACACAGACCAGGACTGGTATCAAAATGCTACCAATACTTCAGAATCCTCTGTGTGGTCAGCCCCTTACTATGATGAATATGCCAAAATTTCTATGGTCACAGCTTCTGCTCCAATTTACGAGGCAAATGGAACTCTACTGGGTGTTGCGACGGCTGATATTGACTTGACTCAGATGCAACAAATGGTTTTGTCTCTGGATGTTGCTGCACAGGGAGAGGCATTTTTGATTGACCAGTCTGGCATATACATCGCAGATAAAGACAGTGAAAAATTACTTAGTTCTAACATTTTAGATGATGAAAATCCTTCTTTTGTTGCACTGGGGCAACAAATTATGGAGCAGAAAGAGGGGAAGGGCAGTTATACAGTAGATGGGGAGACCTACTTTGCATGGTATGAGCAGATACCAAGCAGTGGGTGGTTCATTGTAACCACTGCATCAGAGCGCAATTTGATGGCAGATGCAGACGCATTAGGCAAGACATTGGCTACCATTTGCGTGATTTTCATTGTAGCCATTTTCTTCATTCTTCTGCTGTATCTTCGCAAAAGTGTCATCCAGCCAATCCATGCCTTGGAAAGCGTGACCAAACAAATTGCAGATGGAAATCTGGATGTGGCGATGCAAAGCCACGCAAAAAATGAATTCCAGAGCGTGAATGTTTCTTTGGGTAAGATGGTAGATCGGTTAAGACTCTATAGCACCTACATCAATGAAATTTCATCTGTATTAGAAAAAATGGCAGAAGGCGACTTTGAATTTGTATTAAAGCAGGACTATTCTGGAGAATTTGGAATCGTCAAAGAGGGGTTGATTAACACAAGGACCAATATTTCAGGTACCCTCCATGCCATTGCAGATGCCGCAGATCAAGTGAATATAGGGGCAAAACAAGTTTCCAGTGGTTCTCAGGTTTTGAGCCAGGGCGCCACAGAACAGGCAAGTTCTGTGGAACAGCTTTCCGCATCTGCGCAGGATATTTTGGAAAAAGTAAAACAAAACGCAGAGAATACACAGACTGCAAACCATGAGGCTAAAATCACAGGAAAAAGTTTACAGGAGAGCAGCCAGAAAATGCGGGCATTGGTTTCTGCTATGGATAAAATTAGGGAGAGCTCCAATCAAATTCAGGGTATTATCAAAACCATTGATGACATCGCATTCCAGACGAACATCCTTGCCTTAAATGCTGCGGTGGAAGCGGCCCGGGCAGGCGAAGTCGGAAAAGGCTTTGCAGTTGTGGCAGATGAGGTGCGCAACTTGGCAGAGAAGTCAGCAGAGGCCTCTCAAACCACACAAGCGATGATTCAAAGCTCTATAGAGGCGGTAGAGGATGGTAGCCGTTTGGCTGAGGAAACAGCAAAAGCATTGGAAGAGGCAGCAAGCAATGCAGAGGTCATGGTCCATGCCATTATAGGGATTGCAGAAGCCTCATCAGACCAGGCACAGGCAATTACTCAAGTGACACAGGGGCTGGACCAGGTGTCTAGTGTTGTACAGACCAATTCAGCAACGGCAGAGGAGAGTGCTGCAGCCAACCAGGAGCTTTCAGATCAGGCAAGCGTGTTAAAGGGGTTAATTGCAAAATTTAAAATGCAATGATCCTATCTGCCCTATTTAGAGAAAGGCAAAAGACGGGTTCCCATAGGAACCCGTCTTTTGCCTTTCAAATTGTTTGCACAAATACCGATGGGCAGACATAGGATGGATAGAAATAAGGGCAGGAAAACCTGTCAGAAGGAGGAAACCATGGACGGAAAGGGAACTTTGGTGGTCAGGGTGACTACTTCACGGGCACAGATCCCAGTGGAAGGGGCATCTGTGGTGGTGACACAAAAGACACCGGAGGGGAAATACATTTTGTTGTCTGTCCAAGCGACAGACAGTAGTGGGGAAATTAAACCCATTTCCATTCCCACTCCAGCACTCTCCAACAGCGAACAGCCAGGCGCAACCCAACTGCCCTATACGGTATGTGATGTGTGGGCAGAGCACCCTGACTATGCTATGTTGTTAGTAGAGGGGGTACAGATTTTTGATGGGGTGGTGACATTGCAAACCATGCAGCTATCCCCCCTGTACAGTGGGCAATCCAGTTTAATCCAAAATGAAGTGCGAGATATTCCAAGTCAGAATTTGTGAGGTGAGAACATGGCAGTTTCCGTAGTACCCTATATACCAGAGACAATCACAGTACATTTAGGTGCACCAGATGAAGAGGCGGAAAATGTGACGGTTAGCTTTCCAGAGTATGTAAAAAACGTGGCATCCAGTGAAATTTACCCTACATGGGAGCCAGAAGCAATCCGAGCCAATATTTTGGCGATTATCTCGTTTGCACTCAATCGGGTATATACTGAGTTTTATCCAAGTCGGGGCTATGATTTTCAAATTACCTCCACCACAGCCTATGACCAGAAATTCATCAAAGACCGAAATATTTTTGAGAATATCAGCCAGGAAGTGGATGAGATTTTTAACCAATATATCCGCAGGAAGGGCTTTGTTGAACCCCTTTCGGCAAAGTTTTGCAATGGCACAACCAGCACCTGTGATGGGCTTTCTCAATGGGGAAGTCAGGCTTTGGCACAGCAGGGATACACAGCAGAGGAAATTTTAAAGTATTACTATGGTCCATGTATTGAAATTGTAGAGGATGCTCCCATTCGTTCTCTGGGACAGTCTTATCCAGGTTATCCTCTGCGCCTTGGCTCAACAGGTCCAGATGTGGTGACAGTGAAAACCATGCTCAATCGAATTGCAGAGAATTACCCAGCAATTCCTAAAATATTTCCTGTGACACGCACCTACGATGAGCAGACAGAGGCAGCCATTAAGAAATTCCAGAGCATTTTTAATCTGATTCCAGATGGCATTGTGGGAAAAGCTACATGGTATAAGCTGGTTTATTTGTATGTGGGAGTCAACCAACTGGCAGAGCTGGTCAGTTTGGGGCAGCAGTTTGAGCAGTTTTCCTTCCAATACCCTGGCATTCTACGACAGGGTTCCAGAGGATCAGATGTACGGGTGTTGCAATATATGTTGGCTCTGCTGGCAGAGTTTGATAGTTCCCTGACTCCGATCAATATAGATGGTATTTATGGAAGGGATACAGCAAGGGCAGTGTCAGAGTACCAACGCAGTATGGGGTTACAAGTAGATGGAATTGTGGGACCACAGACTTGGTATTCTATCTATAACCGCTATGCAGGGCTGGAACGGGAACTAAGGTCCGACCCAAACCAGTTTCCAGGATTTCCAGATGCTGCTGTTGGTGCTATGTCGCAGTCAAACCGGAGTAGAAGTTATAGCCACATGTCCCAATTTGCAGGCAGGATGATGCAGCTGGGAGACACAGACCACAAAGGGGTGTATATGGTATGAGTGGGACAACACAGTTGAATTGGGATGGTCAGTCAAACCCAATTCGAAACCTTCAGTATATGTTGAGAAGATTGGCTGGAAAGTATGATTTTCTCCCAGATTTGGCAGTAGATGGGATTTTTGGCGAAAATACGCTGGAAGCAGTGATGCTATTCCAGAGGGAACTGTTCCCACCAGTGACAGGTGTGGTGGACCGCAGTACATGGGATGCCATTGTGAAGGAATGGAGCAAGTGGGAGCAGGAGCAATCGCCACCTAGGATGTTGAGGATCTTTCCAGGCGAGGGACATGAAGTACAACCAGGCGCAGGGGGAGGGTATTTGATTCTTCCCCAGATGATCTTTGAAGTATTGCGGAATAAGTTGGAGGGAATTGTATCTACACCACTGGATGGTGTCCATGGGGTAGAATCCGTCCAAAATACAAAGTGGCTCCAAAATCTTGCCCAGTTAGAGGAAACTGGGGTGATGAATCGGGAGACATGGGACATGTTGACCCGATTGTATGAGATGTTTGTGACCGCAGATGAGAGGAAAAAACCATAACAAAAATGCCATCGCAGGGAATGCGATGGCATTTTTGTTAGTTAGTTGGGATTTCATGGACATGATGGCAGGCTACGTAGTGCCCTGGGGTAATTTCCTGCAACTCAGGAAGATGCGCCCTGCACTGCTCAGTGGCATAAGGGCAACGCTCCACAAATCGGCAGCAGTCTTTTGGGTTGATGGGGCTGGGGATTTCCCCTTTGACTGTAATCCGTTTCTTTTCCCGGACTGTTTTTGGGTCAGCCACAGGAATGGAGGACAGCAATACCTGGGTATAGGGGTGCATGGGGTGGGCATACAGTTCATCAGATTCTGCAAATTCCACCATTGTACCCAGATACATCACCACCACACGGTCAGAGATGTATTTGACCACACTCAGATCATGGGCAATGAAGAGATAGGTTAGCCCCAAATCCTCCTGGAGCTCCTTGAGCATATTGAGCACTTGTGCCTGGATGGACACATCCAGAGCAGAGATGGGCTCATCACAGATAATAAATTCTGGCTCTACAGCCAATGCCCTGGCAATGCCAATACGCTGTTTTTGACCACCAGAGAATTCGTGGGGAAAACGGGACATATGGTCACGGTTTAACCCAACACGTTTTAAAATCGCCTCCACTTTTGTATCTACATCTTGGTCTGTAGCTAACCCATGGAGTTTCATACCTGAGCCCACAATATCTCTGACTGTCATGCGAGGGTTCAAAGAGGAGTGTGGGTTTTGGAAAATCATCTGCACATTTTTGCGAAATTCTTTTTCTTCTGCTTTGGTATAGGAAAAAATATCTTTCCCTTTATAGGTAATTTGACCAGCAGCCGGTTTATAGAGTTTGACCAGACAGCGACCTGTGGTCGATTTTCCGCAGCCACTTTCTCCCACTAAGCCCAAAGTCTCCCCTTTGTAAATCGTAAAATTTACATGGTCAACAGCTTTTAGTGTTTTCCCTCTGGCGATATGGAAATACTGACATAAATCCGTGACTTGAAAAAGAGGGGTATTGCGATCAATTTTATGTAAACTCATTCCATTCCCTCCTGTTCCATCCCTTTCATAATATCCACTTTGGGGGCATAGGGGTGCTGAAGCCAACAGGCACACATATGCTCCGGGGAAAGTTGATGTTCCTCTGGTTGCTGTTCATAGCAGATTTTCATAGCAAATTCACAGCGTGCAGCAAAGGGGCAACCGTGAGGAGGAGAAAAGAGGTCTGGTGGAGTTCCATCAATGGGAACTAGCTTATGTTCTTTGGCAGTATCCAATGTGGCAATGGACTTAATGAGACCAGCGGTATAGGGGTGGGCAGTTTCGTAGAAAATTTCATCCACAGTACCTTTTTCTGCTACTTTGCCACCGTACATCACAAGGACACGATCACACATTTTTGCAATAACCCCCAAGTCATGGGTAATGAGGATAATGGAGGTTTTCATCTTGTGCTGTAATTCTTTCAGCAGGTCCAGGATCTGTGCTTCAATGGTCACATCCAAAGAGGTAGTTGGCTCATCAGCAATGATGATATTTGGCTTACCCACAAGGGCAATGGCAATCATCACACGCTGTTTCATACCACCAGACAGCTCATGGGGATATTGCTTATAACGGCGTTCTGGCTCGTTGATCCCCACCAATTTTAAAATCTCAATGGCACGCTCTTTGATTTCTGCTTTGGAAATGCCTTTACGTCCCACAAAGATTTCTTCAATTTGCTTTCCGATGGTCATAGTGGGATTGAGGGAGGTCATTGGGTCTTGGAAAATGAAGCTAATCTCTGTACCACGGATTTTTCGCATCTCTTTGTCAGACTTTTGTACAATGTCCTCTCCCTTGTAGAGAATGGAGCCGCCTTCAAAAAATCCGGGGGGCTCTGGGTTCAGTCGGAGAATACACTGGGAAGTGACACTTTTTCCACATCCACTCTCGCCGACAATTCCCAAAATTTCACCTTCACGCACATCAAAGCTAACATCACGCACAGACTTTACCACACCGCCATAAGTGCGGAAGGAGAAGGTCAGATTTTTAATTTCCAGAATATTGTCTGCCATCACTACAAAACCTCCTTATTCCGTTCCACGCAGTCTGGGGTCAAAGGCATCACGCAGACCATTGCCCAACTGATTGAGAGCCAGCACTGTGGTGCAGATGAAAAATGCAGGGACATAGAGAATGTGGGGGGCAACCTGTAGCATTTTGGTGCCTTCTTTGGCCAATACACCCCAGCTTGCCTGAGGAGGGGAGATACCAAGACCGATATAGCTCAAAAATGCCTCCTGAAAGATGGCACTGGGAATGGCCATAGTCAGGTTGGTAATCAAAAGACCCATAATGTTGGGGATGATTTCACGCAGAATAATGATAAACACAGGCTCTCCCATCACCTGGGCAGCCAATACAAACTCCTGCTCCTTCAGGCGGTATACTTCACCACGGGTAAAACGGCAGGTCCCCGTCCAGCCAACCAGCACCATGGCAATAATCAAACTTTGGACACCGGAACCCAGAACCACCATCACAAGGATACAGACAATCAGTGAGGGGATACCATAGATCACATCAATGATACGCATCACAATCATGTCCAGTTTTCCACCATAATAGCCACAGAAGCCACCCAAGATGGTACCAATCACACTGTTGATGACAGCAGCCAGCAGACCAATGGTGAGGGATACTCTGGCACCCATCCACACTCTGACCCACAGGTCACGTCCCAGGGAGTCTGTCCCCAACCAGTGTTCCAGAGACAGACCCTGCTTCATGGCATAGGCATCCTGTTGGTCAAAACCATATTTGCTGAGCATGGGGGCAAAAATGGCAAGGAGCACATAGATGATGAGAAGGATCAGGCTGAAAAATGCTGCACGGTTATTGCGGATACGACGCCAAGCCTCCTGCCAGAAAGTCAGGCTGGGACGGGAGATGGACTCCATTTTTTCTATGTTTTTACCCACAATTTCAAATTGTTCCCTGGTCAATCCTGTTTTGATTTCGCTCATACTACACCTACTTTCCAGCAATTCTGATACGGGGATCTACAATGCCGTAGAGGATGTCTACAACCATGTTACACAGCACTAAGAAAGTACCATAGAACACAGTCATACCCAAAATAAGGGAGTAGTCATTGTTCTGCACACTCTCTACATAATATTTACCCATGCCGGGAATGGCAAACAGGGACTCAATGACGAAAGTACCAGTGAGAACAGCAGCTACAGTGGGACCAAGGATGGTAATCACAGGCATGATGGCATTGCGGATTTGATGTTTCCAAGTGACACGGAATCTGGAAATTCCTTTGGAGCGAGCAGTTTTGATATAGTCCTGCTGCACGACTTCAAGCATACTGGCACGCATAATACGGGAAACGGAGGCCATGGTATAAAAGCCCAGACCCACAGACGGCAGTATGGTATACGCAAACCCTTTGTATTCTGCAATCGGGAGCAAACCCCATTCGATAGCAAAGAAATATTGCAGAATTGCACCCATAATAAAGTCAGGTACACTGGTACCAATAACAGCGATAATCACAAAAAACAAATCAATCTTATTTCCACGGTTCAGGGCTGAAATAATACCAAATACAAGACCAAAAGAGATGGCAAAGCACAAAGCCCGTACACCTAAGTCAACAGAGTAAGGGAAGGAACCAGCCAGCAAATCATTGACGGTACGGCTGGGATATTTAGTAGAGAATCCAAAGTCAAAGCTGAGAATATTTTTTAAATAAGTAATATACTGCTCAAAAATTGGTTTATCAAAGCCATAATAGGCGCTTAAATTTTCACGGGCAGTTTCGGAAAGTTTTGGGTCGTTAAAGGGTCCACCGGGCATGAGTCTGGCTAGAAAAAAGACCACTGTGACCAGAACAAAAATCGTCACAAGAGAAATGCCCACCCGTTTTAAGATATATTTTGTCATAGCTCACGCTCCTCCCAACATGT
>CALWON010000034.1 GCA_944383165.1 uncultured Oscillospiraceae bacterium | reverse complement strand
TCCGGGTTGCAGATTGCCGCTATAATGCAGAACAGATTTTTACTTTAATGAGAGAGGCACAGCAACAGGGAGTCAAATTGCTGTGTTTGCCAGAGTTATGTTTAACAGGGTACACCTGTGGAGATTTATTTTTACAGAATACACTGCTGAACGGTGCAGAGGAAGGGCTGGAGACTATTTTAGAGGCAACCGTTAATTTGGAATTGGTTGCTGCAGTGGGTTTGCCAGTGCGGTGTAATTGGAACCAGAAACTTTATAACTGTGCAGCAGTGATTCAAAAGGGAAAGATTTTAGGGTTGATTCCCAAAATTTATCTGCCTAATTACAATGAATTTTATGAGGCAAGGTGGTTTACCTCTGGAGAGGGTGTAGACTGTACCATTACTCTCTGTGGTCAACAGGTTCCTTTGAGTGACCAACTGACTTTCTGGTGTGAAAGTATGCCTGATTTGGTGTTGGGAGTAGAAATCTGTGAGGATTTGTGGACAGCGAATCCACCTTCTGTTCGTCTGGCACAGAGTGGCGCAACTGTCATACTGAATCTTTCTGCCTCCAATGAGTTGGTAGGAAAATCAGATTATCGCCGTCAGTTGGTGGCTGGGCAGTCTGCTCGGTTGTTGTGTGGCTATTTGTATGCCAACGCAGGGGAGGGCGAATCTACCACCGATGTGGTTTTTTCTGGGCACAATCTCATAGCAGAAAATGGTTCCCTGTTGGCAGAACGCCGGTTTGTCACTGGATTGACCATGAGTGAATTTGATGTCAGCCGACTGGCGTATGAGCGGCAGCGGATGACTACTTTTGTCAGTCATACACAACCAGAAATACACCGCATTCCATTCTCTCTGTCTCTGGAGCGGACACAGCTCACCCGTTACATTTCTCCCAACCCCTTTGTGCCAGAGGATGAGGGAGACCGAAAGGAACGCTGTAATGAAATTCTGTGTCTGGCTGCCTTGGGACTGAAAAAGCGGCTGGAACATACCAGAGCGAAAACAGCAGTTGTGGGTCTGTCCGGTGGGCTGGATTCCACATTGGCCATTCTCATCACTGCCCTTGCAATGAAGATGTTAGATCGTTCTCCATCTGATATCATTGCAGTGACCATGCCATGTTTTGGCACCACAGACCGCACAAGAGATAACGCAGTGGAACTGGCAGAGCGGTTGGGAGCCACCCTGCGACGCATTGACATTGGTGAGGCGGTAAAGGTACACTTTAAGGATATCGGGCAATCTATGGAGGACCACTCTGTTACCTTTGAAAATGGACAGGCCAGAGAGCGAACACAGGTACTGATGGATATTGCCAACCAAACAGGTGGTATGGTCATTGGTACAGGAGATTTGAGTGAGCTGGCATTGGGCTGGGCAACCTACAATGGAGACCACATGTCCATGTATGCAGTGAATGCAGGGATTCCCAAAACACTGGTGCGCCATCTGGTCTCTTTTATCTCCAGTGATAAAGGGGAGGATGACCCCCGTCTCTCCCACGTGTTGGAGGACATTCTGGACACCCCTGTCTCTCCTGAATTACTGCCAGCCATTGAGGGGAAAATCAGTCAAAAGACAGAAGATTTGGTGGGACCCTATGAACTGCACGACTTTTTCCTCTATTATGCCATCCGCTGGGGTTTTTCTCCTCGAAAGGTGTTCCGACTGGCACAGTATGCACTGGGAAAACGCTATGACAGAGGTACTATTTTGAAGTGGCTGCACAACTTCTATCGTCGCTTCTTTACACAGCAGTTTAAACGCTCTTGTCTGCCAGATGGTCCCAAAGTGGGTTCTGTCACCCTGTCCCCCCGTGGGGATTGGCGTATGCCCAGTGATGCTGTGGCTGCCCTTTGGATGGCAGAACTGGAGACCATTTCAGAATAAAAGGAAGTTGAACGCTTGAATTTATATTTTGATTTGTTTTTTACCTTTGCCCGTATAGGTGTGTGTACCTTCGGGGGTGGCTATGCTATGCTGCCTATTTTACAGCGTGAAGTAGTAGAAAAGAAGCAATGGGCAACAGAGGCAGAATTGACAGACTATTTTGCTATAGGACAGTGTACACCAGGTGTGATTGCAGTGAACACAGCCACCTTTGTGGGGTATAAACATGGTGGGATTTTTGGGGGCATTTGTGCCACCTTGGGTGTGGTGTTTCCCAGTTTTGTGATTATCACCATCATTGCGGTATGTCTGAGTAATTTTTCAGACTATCCTGTGGTGCAACATGCCCTCTCTGGTATCAATGCCTGTGTGGTGGCACTGATTGCCAGCAGTGTATTAAAATTAGGAAAAGGAACTTTGGTGAATCTGTTTAGCTGGGCAATTTTTGTGGGTGTTTTGCTGATTTCTGTGTTGGTGGGAATCTCTCCTGCTGTTCTGGTGATTGTGGCTGGATTATTGGGGTATTTGACCCTGCCAGTTCAAAAATGGAAACAGGGGAAGGAGAAAAAGAACCCATGATATTGCTGAGACTGTACTATGAATTTTTTAAAACAGGCTTATTCTCTGTAGGCGGAGGACTTGCCACCATTCCCTTTTTACAACATATGGGGGAGAGTACAGGCTGGTTTCAAAACAGCGATTTAACCACTATGATTGCCGTTTCAGAGTCCACACCGGGTCCTATGGGGATTAACATGGCAACCTATGTAGGGTACCAAACCGCAGGCATTGCAGGGGCTATTGTTGCCACATTGGGAGTCGTAACCCCTTCTATTATTGTAATTTTAATTGTGGCTGGATTTTTACAGAAATTCCGCCAGAATCCGGTGGTAGAAGCGGTGTTTTGTGGGCTGCGTCCAGCGTCAACTGCGCTCATTGTTGCAGCTGGGCTGTCTGTTGCATACTCTGTGTTTACGGTAACTGATATGGAGAGCTCACAAAGCTTGCCTGCACTCAATCTACCCTGTATTGTATTGGCAGTTGCCATTTTTGTTGGGTTGAAGTGGACCCCACTGAAAAAACTCCATCCCATTTTGTTTATTGCATTTGCCGCAGTGGTGGGAATTGTGGCACAACTATGACTGGTGTCCCAGAATATGGCGGTATTCTGGGGCATTTTTTTAGAGAAAAGAAAGAAGTGAATGATATTGTCAAAAACAAATACACATTCTGGTCAGCGGGAGCGTATGTTGGAGGCTTCTGTTCCCAAATTGGTGATTACTTTAGCTATTCCAACCATTATCAGTATGATGGTATCTGCCATCTACAATATGGCAGATACCTATTTTGTATCTCAAATCAATACCAGTGCTTCTGGTGCAGTTGGGATTGTTTTTTCCATTATGGCACTGATTCAGGCAGTGGGATTTACCATTGGGATGGGTTCCGGCAGCATTTCTTCCCGGCTTTTGGGGCAGGGGATTCCAGAACGTGCGGCAATTTTTGCCTCCAGTGCAGTGACGGCTGCACTGATTGCAGGCAGTTTACTGACATGTTTTGGATTGCTCTTTTTGCAGGATTTTGTATGGGTCTTAGGTGCAACACAGACTATCTACCCCTACGCGCTGGATTATGCCACCTATATCTTATGGGGTGCCCCTGTGATGTGTATTTCCTTTACACTCAATAACCTGCTGCGATGGCAGGGAAAGGCAAAGCTCTCCGTGGTTGGGCTGGGAATCGGGGGCATTTTAAACATCATACTTGACCCTATTTTTATTTTTGTGCTGAAATTGGGGATTTCTGGTGCAGCCATTGCAACTTTGGTCAGCCAACTGACCAGTATGTGTATTTTGTCTTCTTTTTTCCTGCTGAGGCATAGTGAAATCCGGGTTTCCCTGAAGTGTGTGTCCCGCTCCCCTCGCATCTACTTCCTAATTCTGAAAAGCGGGCTTCCCTCCTTTTTCAGGCAGGGGATGTCCAGTGTATCAACTATGGCACTGAATTTCAATGCGGGAATCTATGGAGATGCAGCCGTTGCCGCTATGGCAATCGTGACCAAAGTATTCAATTTTATTCTGTCTGCGGTCATTGGTTTTGGTCAGGGGATGCAGCCTGTGGTTGGTTATAACTATGGGGCTGGGAAATTACATCGGGTCCGCCAGGCAGTGTTCTTTTCCATCAAATTTTGTACTATCATCTTGACGGTTGCTGCCATTGTGGGCGCACTGTTTGCCCATGAGATTGTGGCATTTTTCCGGGATGACCCACAAGTAATTGAAATTGGCACAAGGGCATTTCGTTACCAGTGCATCACTCTTCCCATTGGGTCGGTTTTGGTGTTTTCCAATATGGTGTTTCAGTCTATGGGCAAGTCTGTGCGTGCTTCCATTTTGGCTTTGTGTCGTCAGGGGCTTGTGTTCATCCCTATGGTGTTTTTATTACCAAACCTGTTTGGATTAACAGGGCTAGAATTGACCCAGACGGTTTCGGATGCAGTTGCCTGTATCATCTCAAGTATTATCTTTGTCCATTATTTCTTTGTAGAACTTCCAAAAGAACAGCAAAAAGAGCCGGATTAGCAACAATCCGGCTCTTTTTGTAAGTTTATCACAAAATCCCCTTTGGGAAGTTTCTCCCACGAAAAAACGGGGACTAGCTCCTCAGGAGAGATGGGCCGATATTCATTTAGTAATCCAGCAGCATAGGCAAGTTGCCCCACCAGTTCTCTGGCAGAATATTGTGCCTGTAACTCATCCATTGCCTTGTCCCGGTCACGTTTTGCCAGCCTGCGGCCATCTGGGGCAAGGAGCAATGGTACATGCCCATAGGTGGGATGTGGAAGGGAGAGAAGCCGTTGTAGGTACATCTGCCTGGGGGTAGAATCCAATAGATCGCTTCCCCGTACCACTTCTGTGACCCCCATGTCCCCATCATCAATAACCACCGCAAGCTGATAGGCATAGACCCCATCTGAGCGGCGGATGATAAAGTCCCCGCAGGACTGTGCCAGGTTCTCGGTGTAAGTGCCCTGTAATAAGTCCACAAAGGAAAGCGTTTCAGAGGGGACTGTAATACGCCACGCCGCTTTTCTGGTTTGAGAAAACAGCAGTTTTTGTTCTGGGGTAAGGGTGCGGCAGTGTCCATCATAGAGTACAACTCCATCCGAACGGTGGGGAGCAGAGGCTGCCAGCCGTTCTGCCCTTGTGCAATAGCAGGGATAGAGTACCCCCTGTGCCTGCAACTGGTCAAAAATTTCTGCATAGAGTGGGGTACGTTTGCTCTGATAGACTGGTTCCTCGTCCCAATCTAACCCCAACCACTCTAAATCACGCATAATTTGGTCACAGTAACGCTGATTGCACCGTTCAGGGTCCAAATCCTCCAAACGCAGCACCATAGCCCCTCCTTGACTGCGAACACTGAGCCACGCAAGGAGAGAAGCCCACAGATTCCCAAGATGGATGCGACCGCTTGGGCTGGGTGCAAATCTTCCACAGACCATTGCCATTTCCCCTCTCTTTTTCTTCATCATAACATAGATACCATACTCTTGCAATGGAGAGACACTCAGACTATAATAAAGTCGGATGGGTTTGCCACTTTCTCTAAAAAGTGGCATTGAACCACCCACCATTTTTCTTGCAATAAAAATACCATCTGGTGCATTATCAATATGACAGGAGAATGGACTATGTTGATGATACTTGCTGCCATAGAGGAAGAATATGGCAAACTAAATACCTCTGAGTTAGAAGATCTGATGCAGGGATTGGTCAGAGGGGACCAGGAAGCACTTTCCCAACTCTACCACTATGCACGTACTGCGGTTTATGGACTTGCCCTGTCCATTGTGAGGAATGGGCATGATGCGGACGATATTACACAAGATACCTTTGTGCGGGCATGGGAAAAGGCGGAGCAATACCGCCCACAGGGAACCCCTATGGCTTGGCTCTTATCCATTACACGCAATTTGGCGTTGATGAAGCTGAGAGAGCAGAAACGGACACAGGACCTTCCTCCAGAGGATTGGGCACAGTTCTCTGTTGCATCCCACGATGTAACCACAGAAGACAGGACAGTCCTTGGTGCAGCAATGACCATTCTCTCGGATGAGGAGAGGCAAATCATTTTGCTCCATGTGACATCTGGTCTAAAACATCGGGAGATTGCATCCCTTTTGGAGTTGCCTCTCTCTACTGTGCTGTCCAAATATCACCGCGCCTTGAAGAAACTCAAAGAAAAACTGAAAGGAGATGACACCCCATGACAGACAAGGAACTGAGACAGAGGTTGTACACTGCCCTTGACCATGCTGCACCCAATGACATTGAGGGTGTGCTCTCTCGTTGCCAGCCCAGGACAGGGAAAGTGGTACCCATTTCCAGTGGTGGGAAAAAGGCAAGGAAGAAATGGGTTCCTGCATTGGCTGCCGCCTGTGTGGCATTGGTCATTGCTGGTGGAGGGTTTCAATACTATATGCAGAATAACACTGTGGCATCCATCGTACTGCTGGATGTGAACCCCAGTGTGGAACTGACAGTAAACCAAAAAGAGAAAGTCCTATCTGCTACACCTGCCAATGAAGATGCAGCTGTGATTCTGGATGGGATGGATTTAAGAGGGGCACATGTGGATGTGGCTATGAATGCCATTGTGGGTTCCCTGTTACAACATGGTTTTGTGGATGAACTGGCAAATTCCATTTTGATTACCGTAGAGGATACCAATGCAGAACGAGGAGCCCAGCTGCAACAGGATTTGACTGCACAGGCAGATGCCATTTTGTCCAGTGCGCAGGTCCATGGAGCCATCCTGTCCCAAACGATACAAGATTCCCAGCTTCTTCAGCAACAGACAGAAACCTATGGGATTTCTGCCGGCAAAGTGGTACTCATTCAGACCATTGTGGATGCAAGTGGTGGCTTGTACACCTTTGAGGAATTGGTTGGGCTGTCCATCAATGAACTGAACTTGCTCTATACCTCCCTTACAACTCAGAATTCCAATCAACAGACACAACCGACGACTCCCAGCCACACCATCCAATCCTCTGGAGAAGCCAGTGTACAGGCATATATTGGCACAGAAGCGGCCCAAGCAGCCGCCTTTGCCCATGCAGGGGTATCCAGTTCAGATGCCATGGTTTTGGAAGTGGACTATGACTATGAAAATGGGTGCATGGTGTATGAAATTGAATTTGTGGTTGGCTCAGTGAAGTATGAATATGACATTGATGCTGCCACAGGGGCTGTGATTAAGTATCAGCGGGAAGGTGGGGATACCCCTACCATTTCACAAAACCAGACCCAAACAGGAACTGCTACCACAGAAATAGGGGAGGAACAGGCAAAATCCATTGCTTTTTCTCATGCTGGTGTATCTGCATCTGAGGTTTCGTCCCTGCGCGTGGAGCGGGATCTGGATGATGGCAGGTTGGAGTATGAAGTGTCATTCTGGGTGGGTGATACAGAGTATGAGTACACCATTGATGCTGCAAGCGGTGGGGTGTATAAAAGTGAGTCCAAGTCTCATACCGTTTCGTCCACCAGTGACATAGGGGAGGGGCAGGCAAAATCCGTTGCCCTCACCCATGCAGGGCTGGCGGAGTCGGAGGTTTTTGACTTGAAGGTGAAACGGGATGTAGATGACAACCGTTTGGAATATGAGGTGGAGTTTAAAACTTCCTATGCAGAATACGAGTATAAAATTGATGGGGCTACGGGTTCCATTTTAGAATTTGAACAGGACTAAACAAGAAAGATGCACAACGCCTGGTCAGGATGTTTTTCTGACCAGGCGTTTTTCTTTTTGGATTGACGCTAGAAAAACACCAGAATCCCATAACTTGGGATTCTGGTGTAGCAGTTGGTAGCAATAAAAAGACTTGGAATCAGGAATCTTTTGCGGTCAAGTAAGTACCCAATACATATCCCTCTTCAAAATTTCCACCGCCAGTGGAATACTTAATCTTATACCAGCCGTCCTGTGCTTTTTCCAAAATTTCCACCGTTGCACCGTTGGAGGTACTTGCTTTGACTTCATAGGTAGTGCCAGGACCGGAACGGATATTCAATCCGCCGCTTGCACCGGTAATCTCCACCTCTGTGTTGGGGGCAAAATCACCACCGCTGTTCTGATTATTAGAGGAACCAGACTGGTTGCCGGAAGTACCAGATTGACCACCGCTGGTAGAGCCGGACTGGCTACCAGAACCAGAGGAGGTATCTGGGGTTTCTGGCACAATATTCTCCCCTGTCCCATCGCCTAGGCAGTGGACGGTACACTGCGCAGTTACATCACCCACTGTGGCAGTGATCACAACAGGGACCTCATCACTGCCCTTGTAGACATTGGTTATGTTGCCAAATTCATCAACAGTAGCAATATCTGGATTTGCACTGGTCCATGTAATGGTGACATTGGCACCCTTTGGATCAGTTGTGGCAATGACCTGATAGGGTTCATTGGGTTGCAGCGAAAAGTCGGTGCGGCTAAGTGTCAACCCCTGAATTTCCACCACTTGAGTTTGAGAGGAACCTGTGGAGGATTGACCAGAAGAGGAGCCATGAGCGGGATTATTTCCCATAAACATGGGGGAGACATAGCGGATAACAATAATCAAAGCGGTTAAAATTAAAACCAAGGAAACTGCCAGACCAAAAACCTGAATGGGATTTGCTTTGCCACCAGAGGCAGCAGAAATACGGCGTCCCACAATGCCGCGGTATCCGCTTTGTGCGGGCCTTTCATCACAAAATGGACAGCGTTTATAGGTAATAGAATATTCTTCCCCACAGTTTTCACACTGAATCACATCAGTGTTACGACGGGGAGGGGCTTTTTTGGTAGACATAAATGGAAACCTCCATCCTAAAATTCAAAACATAAAACAAATTCATATCGAACCTATTTTACAGGGATTTTATCTATCCGTCAACGGGAAAAGGTGGAATTACAGATTTTTTACAAAATGGTCACGAAATGCAAGAAAAAAGAAAATGTTTTCTTGACCTTATATGGGCTTTCTTTTATAATGTGTTAGTTAGGTTATTTGAGAGAATAAAAGGAAAACACAATGAAAATTGCATTTTATACCTTGGGATGTAAGGTCAATCAATATGAAACACAGGCATTGGAACAGCTTGCTGTGCAGCATGGGCATACACTGGTACCCTTTGATGGGGAAGCAGATGCCTATGTGATCAATACCTGTACTGTAACAGCGGTCAGCGATAAAAAATCACGTCAGGTGATTCGCCGCTCCCGCAATCGCACCCCTGATGCTGTCATTGCAGTGTGTGGTTGTTATCCACAGACCCATCCAGATGATGTGAAAGCCCTGGGGGTAGATTTGATTGCAGGGACAGGGGACAGGCTACACTTTCTTACCCTGCTGGAACAGGAATGGAACAGCAGGCAGCCTATCACCGCATTGGATAATGCGTTGGAACGGCGGGTGTTTGAGCAGCTCCCAGCAGGTGGGCTGGAGGGGCGTACCCGTGCTATGCTGAAAATAGAAGATGGCTGTGTGAATTTTTGCTCCTATTGTATCATTCCCTATGCAAGAGGGCGTGTGCGGTCTCTGCCACTAGAGGACTGTGTGAGACAGGCTAGGGAGTTGGTGGAAACCGGATACCAGGAGATTGTACTCACTGGAATTGAGATTTCTTCTTGGGGACAGGATTTGGACGGGCAAAAAAGCCTCATTGATGTGGTAGAAGCCATCTGTTCTGCTGTACCGGATTCGGTGAGGATTCGGCTGGGTTCATTGGAACCGCGGACCATTACAGAAGGATTTTGCCAGCGTGCAGTAAAATGTACCAATTTATGCCCCCACTTCCACCTCTCCATGCAATCAGGCAGTGATGATGTATTACGCCGTATGAACCGGAAATATGATACTGCCAGATACAAAAAAAGTGTGGATTTGCTCAACCAGTTTTATGATGCCCCCGCCATTACCACCGATATGATTGTGGGATTTCCTGGAGAAACAGAGGAGGAGTTTGAGGAGTCACTGCATTTTATAAAAGAATGTAGTTTTGCCTCCATGCACATTTTCCCCTATTCCAAACGCCCAGGGACACCAGCAGCCAAGATGAGTGGGCAAGTTTTGAATGCGGTCAAAGAGAAAAGGGCGCATAGAGCTTCAGAAGTTGCAAATGATATGGAAAAAGCCTTTCTGAGACAATTTGTAGGGCAGAGGGAACAGGTGCTGTTTGAGGAGCTGCGGGATGGGATGTGGCGTGGATACACCACACGTTACTGCGAAGTTTGGTTGGAAAGCCAGGAAAACCTACACAATGTACTGTGTGAGGTGGAATTGATTGCGCAAGTAGGCTCCCATTTGATGGGGAGACTATGATATAACCCTAGTTTGTGTTCTATTTTGAAAGGAGAATCTGTTATGACACGTAAGGAATTTAATGAGATTTTTGAGGGCTGCCGGAAGCAGTGCCTGCCCAATGACCAGGCCCAAGTAGAAGCAAAGCTGAACGCATTTTGTGACAAGAATGGAAAAATCAGCCCACAGGCAATGGCAATGTTCACCTATGTGGAGACCATCCAGTATACCAATGCCATGCTGTATTCTGTTCTCTCCAAAGTGTTGAACGTAGAGGACGAAGAGCAGTAAACAAAAAGACACCCTTTCCAGCCAGACAGATGGTTGGAAAGGGTGTTACTGTTTTCAGAGAGGATGTTTGGGGCGGATGCGTTTGTACCGGCAAAGCTGTTCTGAACAGTTGCTGCATTGCAAAGCCTGATTGGAGCCATACCAAAAACGCTCCGGGTGTTGGTGGTACCGTACTTCCCAGCAGGCCAGAACCAGAATGCCAGTCCAGAACAGGGATTGGGCATACCAATGAGGGACAAGAAGCAGAGGGGCAGCCATCATCCAGGAACCCCATGCAAAAATACGGCAGTTGACACAACAGCGGTTTTTCATCAAAAAATACTGGAATGGGCAGAAAAATAGGACACAAATCAGGTCACATAAGAAGTAAAAGGCACACAAAAGAATCAGCTCTGCGGAGCGGATGACAGTGCCTGTATGATAGAGTACACCAAAACAGAAATTGATGCAAAACCAGAGGAGAGCCACTTTTTTGGCACCACGGTTCTGAGCTTGTACCGCCTGTTTCAAAGCAACTGTTTCATACTGTTTGACAGGGCGGTATCCACTGGGATACTGCTTCATACAGCCTTTGGTGAGATGGCTTTTTGGATTGAGCTGTACCAGCATGGAGCAAATCATCATCACCCACAGAAGGGCAAGGGGAATACTCAATCCAGAAGGGGAAGTAAAATCAAGAATTTTGGGATTGGATACATAAAGAAACAGGATCAGGAGAAAAATAGACAGGCGGAGAGAGAAGTCCAACAGATAGCGTTTGGTTACTTTGGTAAGCGCGGCGTTATGGACAGGGACAGAGGCACTCATAATTCCCGCCGCCCTTCCAGGGCACGCATGAGGGTTGCATCATCTGCATACTCCAAATGACTACCCACAGGGATACCATAGGCCAAACGGGTGACACGGATTTGGAATGGCTTAAGCAGACGGGCGAGATACATGGCAGTTGCTTCTCCCTCTGTATCTGGATTGGTTGCCATAATCACCTCATTTACTCCGCCAGATGCCACCCGTTCCACCAGGGATTTGATGTGCAAATCATCAGGTCCCACATGGTTCATGGGGGAGATGACACCATGAAGCACATGATAGACACCAGTGTATTCTCGTGCCCGCTCCATTGCCATCACATCTTTGGGGTCTGCCACAACACAGACAATGTTTTGGTCACGGTGTTTATCAGAACAAACAGGGCATACTCCATCGCCCTGTGTCAGATTTTGACAGACAGGGCAATAGTGAATGGCAGTTTTGGCGTTGATAATCGCCTGTGCAAAAATGTTGGCTTCCTCCTCTGGCATAGAGAGAACGTGAAAGGCAAGCCGTTGGGCTGATTTCACACCAACACCGGGGAGCTTTGCAAATTGCTCTACAAGATGCTCTAAGGCAGGTGGAAAATATTGCATGAATCAGTGACCTCCTTGCTGCATCAATGGTGAAGTGGCATCCATTTAAAGGCGTAGTGCTGCAATGGCAGAGGGGATGTCCTGAGAACCATAGATGGCAGAGCCAGCCACCAACACATTAGCACCAGCTTCCACAACCAAAGGTGCTGTTTTTGGGGAAATGCCGCCATCTACTTCTAATTCACAGTTGGGGTTGTATTGGTCTATGATGGAACGAACCTGACGGATGGTGTCCAGTTGTGTGTCTATAAAGGCTTGCCCACCAAAACCGGGTTCCACTGTCATCACCAGTACCATATCTAACTGCTCAATATAGGGCAGAATGGCACGGGCATCTGTGATAGGTCGCAGTGCAACCGCCTTTTTGACCCCACACTGTCCCATCATGTCCAAAGCTTTGGCAATGCCAGAGGGGTGATCTGCCTCCAGATGGATGGAGAGCAAATCGGCACCAGCTTTTGCAAAGTCCTTGATATACCGCACTGGTTTTTCAATCATCAGGTGTACATCCAGAAACATGTCTGTATGTTTGCGAATGGATTGCACGACTGGGATACCAATGGTCAGATTGGGAACGAATGCACCATCCATCACATCCACATGGAGATAGTCCGCAGTGGAAACCCGATGGATGTCCCGTTCCAGATTACAGAAGTCAGCAGAGAGAATCGAAGGAGCTACTTTAATCATAGATTGTCTCACCTTTCAAACAGAATAACAGAGAACCCAAGGACTGCATAGGATAAAGAGCGGAAGGGAGAGGGGGGTATCCTTCTCTGGTGTGTCCCCAGTGGCTGACAGATGCCCCAAAAGAACCCAATGAACTCCTGTCTCTGTCAACAACTGGATGTGACCTGCCGCTTTTTAGATACCTGCCCTCTGGAAAGGAAGGCTCCTTTTCAGAGGGTGGGAACTGAATCAATAGAAATCGGCAGTCATAATTTCCTGTGCTACATAGCCATGTTGGCGTAGCTGATTCATAATTTCCTTTTTGTGGTCGTGTCCGAAGGCTTCCAGTGTGACCTTCAATTCCACACCATTTTGGCGGTTGATATTCACAAACTGATTGTGCTCCAATTTAATGATATTGCCGTTGCACTGTGCCAGCAGACCAGACACCCGCATCAGCTCCCCTGGACGGTCAGGCAGCAGGACAGAGAAGGTAAAAATGCGACCACGGTTGATGAGACCATGCTGCACAAGAGAGGCCATAGTGATGACGTCCATGTTTCCCCCAGAGAGTACACACACCACATTGAGACCTTTCACATCCAGATGTTTCAGGGCAGCCACAGAAAGTAAACCTGCATTTTCTACCACCATCTTGTGCCGCTCCATCATATCCAGGAACGCGTCCACCAGTTCGGTATCCGAAATAGTAATCACATGGTCAATGTTAGCTTGTACATAGGGGAATACCAAGTCCCCTGGGGTTTTCACTGCTACGCCATCGGCAATGGTATTGGCAGTAGGAAGCGTGACCACATGACCCGCTTCCAGACTGGCTTTCATGGAGGCGGCTCCCTCTGGCTCTACTCCGATGACAGTCACATTGGGATTCAAAAGTTTTGCCAAAGTGGAAATGCCAGCAGCCAGCCCACCACCTCCAATGGGAACCAAAATCACATCCACATCGGGGAGATCCTGAAAAATCTCATAGGCAATGGTGCCCTGTCCAGTGGCAATGCCCAAATCGTTGAAGGGTTGCACATAGGTCAGCCCCTCTTCCTCGGCAATTTGGGAGGCCCGCTCAGCTGCTTCGTCAAACACTTCACCATGAAGAATGACTTTTGCCCCATAGTCCTTGGTATTGTTTACCTTTACAAGAGGGGTTGTGGTGGGCATAACGATGGTGGCAGGGACACCAGCAGCCTGTGCAGCGTAGGCAAGCCCTTGGGCGTGGTTGCCAGCAGAGGCAGTAATCAGTCCCCGACTTTTTTCTTCCTCTGACAGCGTACTGATTTTATAGTAGGCACCCCGGATCTTATAAGCACCTGTGACCTGCATGTTTTCCGGCTTTAAATAGACATGGTTGTCCCATGCCTTGGAAAAGGCAGGGGAGTAGATGAGGTTTGTGTTGCGGATAATGCCCTGTAAGGTGGAGCGGGCAGCTTTGAATTGTTCCAGGGTCAGCATGACAGTCTCCTTTGATTACAAAATTTGATACCTTTTATCATACCCCACATCCTGATAAAAAGTCAACCAAACAAAACAAAAAAACAGGGAAATCGAGGTACTCATTGACACAGACTACAATGGGCTTGACACTGTTTTTTGAGAACGGTACAATGGGAACAAATATGTGGATGTGCAGGCAGTACAGCACAGGAAAGGAACAAAAACCCATATGGCAGAGCATGTGAAGAAAAGTGTGTTACCCATCTATCTGGTTGGCGTTGTATGGCTGGTGTTTGGGGTGTGTTTCTCCTTACATCAACTGTGGGACTACATTCTGTGTGGTGCAGTTTCGGTGATTGTGTTTATCATAGCAAAAGCAATTTTCCCAGATCGGCACTTTCGATTGCCGGAGCAGGAACCAAAAACAGCAGAGACAACAGAAAAGCAGGAAGCCAAACAGCAGCCATCCACAGGGAATCTTGAATTGGATGCACTGATTCAAGAGCGGGAACGTGCCATTTCAGAAATGCGGCGTCTCAATGATAGCATTGAAGACCCTGTACTATCAAAGCAGATAGACCATTTGGAAGAAGTAACCAAGAAGATTATAGATGAAGTGGTGCAAAAACCGGAAAAGATGCCCCAGATCAGGCGGTTTTTAAACTATTTTTTGCCCACAACAATAAAGCTGTTGAATGCCTACGACAGGATGGATGCCACTGGAATTTCCGGTGAAAATATAGACAGCACCAAACAGAAAGTGGAATCTATGCTGGATACCATTGTAAAAGCATTTGACCAACAATTGGATGCACTGTTTTCCAATGAGGCAATGGATATTTCGACTGATATCACCGTGATGGAGCAGTTACTCAATAGAGAAGGGTTTGGACAGAAAAAGGCAGCCACAGAGGATGATGAGTCCATCCATCTGGAACTATAAGAACAGGAGGACAAACAAATGAGCGAATTTGATATGACACCCCAACTGACATTGACCCCAGAGGCAGAACCAGAAGCACCAGTGGTGCCAGAACTGAACATGGAACCAGAGGCACAGCTGGAAGAAAAAAAGACAGTACAACCAGTGCAAATTGATGAATCCATGCTCTCTGAGGCAGAGCGGAAGATGGTAGATGAATTTGCCCAAAAAATTGATGTGACAGACAGCAATGTGGTGCTGCAATATGGGGCAGGTGCCCAGAAAAATATTGCAAATTTCTCGGAAAGTGCCCTCAACAGTGTGAGGACAAAAGATTTGGGAGAGGTTGGAGAAGCCCTGTCCAGTTTGGTGGTGGAGTTAAAAGGGTTCGGTCAGGATGAGGAAAAGAAAGGTGGTCTTTTTGGATTTTTCCAGAAAAAGAAGAATGAACTGGAGGCGTTGAAAGCCAGCTATGCGAAAGCGGAGGTCAATGTCAATAAAATTGTGCAGATCCTGGAAAACCATCAGGTGGTGCTGATGAAAGACATTGCAATGCTGGACCGCATGTATGAGCTGAACACAAAATACTACAAAGAGCTGACCATGTATATCATTGCAGGCAAAAAACGTTTGGAATACCTGCGTACCCATGACCTTGTACAGTTGAAAGAAAAGGCAGCCAGTACAGGGGCACAGGAGGATGCACAGGCATACCATGACTATACCAATCTATGCAACCGTTTTGAAAAGAAGATTCATGACTTGGAGTTGACCCGTATGATTTCTGTACAGATGGGACCACAGACCCGTCTGTTACAGAACAATGATGCCATGATGCTGGAAAAAATCCAATCCTCTCTGGTCAATACCATTCCACTGTGGAAAAGTCAAATGGTCTTATCCCTTGGGTTGGAACATGCAAGACAGGCAACACAGGCACAGGCTGCTGTGACAGATATGACCAATCAACTGCTGCAAAAGAATGCAGATATGCTCAAAATGGGAACCATTGAGGCGGCAAGGGAGGCAGAGCGTTCCATTGTGGATATTCAGACCTTGCAACACACCAATCAACAACTGATTTCTACTCTGGATGAAGTGATGCAAATTCAGACAGAGGGACGCCAGAAGCGCCGAGAGGCAGAAGCGGAACTGGGTCGCATTGAAGGCGAGTTGAAGCAAAAGCTGTTGGAACTAAGGGGATGAGTCACAGTTTCCATATGTAATCGGCAAGTAGGACAGGAGTATTGCCATGAAATTATTACAGAAAACCTGGGTGGCAGTGATTTTAACCCTTTGCATGATTGTGGCTGCCATTGGAATTGGACAGTGGAGAGCAGGTACTACACCACAAACTAGTGTGGATACAGGAACAGTCACACTGGATACCACCCTTAATACCTCTGAATATGAGCAAAAGTGGATTGAAGATCAGGCAGGGGTTCTGTCAGCCCAGGAGAAAAAACAGATTGCCATCTATCAGGCAAATTGGGTCAAGCAGTTCGACATCTTGATTGCAGTCAATACAGTCTCTTCCCTCTCTCAAACCATAGAGGACTATGCTTATGAAACAGGGGAGCGCATTGGGCTTGCAATTCAGGATGGCATTTTGGTGGTGGATGCCAGCACAGGGAATTGTTTTTTGGCAGTTGGACAGGAATTTCCTCTTACAGACAGTCAGATTACATCTTATTTAGACAACTATCTCTATGAAGATGCCATGTCTCAACAATATGGTGAGGGAATTTTAAATTTGTTTTCTGCCCTTCATGACTATTATGTAGACCGATATGGGGTTAATTTGCAACAGACACCCTATGGTATAGTGCCACCCAGTCGGATGGTAGTGCGGGTGATTTTCTTATTGATCATTGGTTTAGTGATTGCCAGTGTGTTAGATGGAGTTCGATACCAACGATATCACCAAAAATATTATGGAAATCCAAATCCACCATTTGTATTCAGACCAATTCTATTTTGGCATGGACCAGGGTTTGGCTGGTACCGCAGACGTTGGAATGGTGTGCCGCCAGGTAGCTTTTCTGGTGGTTTTAGGTCACACCATCGTCATAATCATAGTAGTGGTGGATTTGGAAATCATCCACGTGGCGGCGGTTTCAGCGGTGGTGGTTTTGGCAGCAACCCAAGAGGTGGTGGATTTAGCCGCAGTTCCAGAGGTGGAGGATTTGGAGGGCACTCCCGTGGCGGTGGCTTTAGCGGGGGTTCTCGAGGAGGAAGTTCCCGTGGTGGCGGTTTTTAATTAAAACAAAATCAAATCGGTTTTTGATGAAACAATCCCACTTGTCAGTTTGTAGTTTATACAGACTGACAGGTGGGGTATTTTTATTTTTTATGGGTATGCTACTTTATATGAATTAAAAAAGTTCAAAAAATGAAAATTCCAACAGGAAGGATAAAAAATGATAGGGCACCCAGAATTCACTAGCTTTAAAAGCAAAAAAATCACCCATACTGTCTTATGGACAGCACTGCTGTCTGATGGATTTTGGGGGGTGAACATTTGAGTAGAAGAGCAATATCAGGTGTGGTTTTAGCCTTTGTGCTATCCATCTTCATGCAGGGTGGAGCTGGTGTACAGGCAGCAGCGGTTCAGGAGACAGAGATTGCCTGTATTCAAACTCAGGAGATGGAGGGAAAACAACTGGTTCCATTGGGAAATGCAGTTGGAATTAAGTTGTTTTCCGATGGTGTGTTGGTGGTGGGATTGTCCTCCATTGATACAGTGACCGGTCCAGCCTCACCAGGAAAGACCAGCGGATTAAAGGTAGGGGACTTAATTACCCATATCAATGAACAGGAAGTCAACACCATAGAGCAGGTACAGGAAATCTTGAAAAAGGAGCAGGGGAATCCGCTGACTCTACAGGTGAACCGTAAGGATAGTTCCTTACAACTTTCCGCTCAGGCACTGCAAAATAGTGCAGGTGATTACCAGTTAGGGGTATGGCTGCGAGATTCTATGGCTGGTATTGGTACCATGACCTTCTATGACCCAGAAAGTGGGATGTTTGCAGCATTGGGTCATGGAATCAATGATGTGGACACAGCCATGAGAATGCCATTGGAATCGGGAAGCATTATGGAAGCCACTGTTTCTGAAGTCAAAAAAGGCACAACAGGGGAACCAGGGGAACTGCATGGCATATTTGATTTGACAGAAGATATGGGAACCTTGTTTGCCAACACAGACCAGGGAATTTTTGGGCAGATTGAGGCGGAGAACGTGATTGCACCTATGGAGCTAGTAGAAATTGCAGCTCCACAGGAAGTAAAAAAAGGGAAAGCCACCATACGTTCCAATATTTCTGGAAATGAAGTGTTAGAATATGAGATAGAAATTCTTGATATTGACACAACAGAGAACACCAGAAATATGATGATTCAAGTGACAGATCCTAGGCTGCTGGAGACCACAGGGGGAATTGTACAGGGTATGTCAGGCAGCCCCATTTTACAGGATGGAAAGATCGTGGGAGCTGTCACCCATGTCCTAGTCAACGACCCTACAAGGGGCTATGGTATTTTCATTGAAAATATGCTGGAGGCAGTGGGGAACAGTTCAGAATAAAAACACAGGGCAGCCAAATGGTTGCCCTGTCTCTTTATAAAAACATTGTTGAAATAGGTTTATAAATATGATACAATCTTTAAAAATTTTGATTGGCGACAGGGGGAAGAAAACAGTGTACCAATATAAAACAGAAATTTTAACAGTCAGTATGAAATGGTTCTCAGATAAAGCAGATGCAAATGATATAGCAGCATTGGACCAACTTCTGAATGAGAGAGCTGCAGATGGATGGGAACTGGTGACATACGATTATATGGCAACCTCGCTACAAGTGAAAGGTGCATTTGTGATTACATTTAGAAAGCCGAAATAAGAGTCGATTTTACAAAATTGGGCAAAAACTGGGCGTGTTTACCAGTTGGTAAACACGCCCAGTTTTTGCCCAATGAGTTCTTTTGCCTTCGTAAAACGCTCCAGATAACTTCCACCAATGGAAGTATATTCTACACCATAGCGGTGGAGCAGGTCCATGATTTGATTGCTGTATTTTTCTCTGTTTTGGGCAATTTCCTCACTTCTGGTTCCATCTTGTACAAACTCCACCGTTGGTTCCAAAAAGAGAACCAAATCCCAGTGGGTGATGGCGTGGATTGCCTCTGCCAATGCTTGACAGTTGCTTTTTTCTTCCTGATTATTTAACAGAAAATTGGCATAAAATAAAGTGGTTAACGCATCTGTATCTACAAATAGCAGACGATTGCTCTCTTTGACTGCATCCATCACCTTTATTTTTTGCCTCAGCAGATTTTCATATAAATCCTCTGCTATCATCCACTCTTCCCCACCAGCATAGGCACAGGTGTCTCTGCCCACCTCAGCCACAAAATTGGTATTATAGGCAAGAGCTAGATTTTGCACTAAGGTGGATTTCCCTGTGGATTCACTGCCTAAAACCAAAATCTGATTCACATAATAAGGTTTGCATACCTGTGGAATGTAGTCCCAGTGGGACAATGCCCATTTCCGAATTTCAGTGGAACTGATGGGAACCTCTTTTCTGGGAAAGTAATGTACCACAGATTCAGGTGCATAGAGTTGTTCAAATCGGTTGGTGCCCAAATAGTCATCCCCACAAAATACAATATCAATAGGTTTTCCAATTTTGCGTTTGATGTCTTTGGCACCTTGTTCCCAATAGTAGTCTGTGTTGTATACCTCTTTACTGATGGCGGTATCTTCCACCAGAATGATTTTAATATTGGTGAGATGTTTGAGGCTGTTTAATATCCATCGATACCGTAATTCCTTGCTGGTGGACTCTCTCCCTTCACACCAGCTGATGACAATATACAGCTCCTCACACATGGAGGCAGCTTTCATCATGTCGTGGAGGTGCCCCACATGGAGTGGGTCAAAGGAACCACCAAACATGCCTACTTTATATTGCACTGCCATTTCCTGCTTTCTGTTCTAATTTCTTTTCATTGTGCATTACCTCGGCTTCCCATTTGATACACATGATGATGGCATTGCCAAGATAGACAATCCACATAAGAAGGGTGGCAATGTTGTCATTTCCTGCCATGAAGTCACAACTCCAGAGGTAGATGGTGAATATGTCAACACAAATCCAAATCCACCACTGTTCCGCATACATCCCAATACTGACAATCATTGCAATGACAGAACAGGTGGTTGTGAACGAGTCTACATAGGGCATAGCCCCGCCCAGCAGCTTTAAAACCAGCCCATAGAGCAGAGTAAAAACAGCGATGCAGAGGACATAACGGATGCGTTTTTTCTTTGTCATATGCCGTTTGTTGACTTCGGCTGTCTCTGCATTCATATGCTTT
>CALWON010000033.1 GCA_944383165.1 uncultured Oscillospiraceae bacterium | reverse complement strand
CTATTTTTATTGCCTGTCTGGTGGGTGTGTTTGCGGTCGCATTTATCATGGCAGTGGTGATTGCACTGCGTACAACCAGTTCTATTTCCCAGGCTGTGGAGCTGGCACGTGGTGCTGTCAATGACCTTGCAAAGGGTAATCTGAAATCCCGTATTGATTATCAGGCCAACAATGAGTTTGGTGAACTTTGTGAGCGCATGAACTTCTCCTTTGATGAAATGAGCAAATATATGGATGCCATTGACTATGGTATGAGTGAGTTTTCTAAAGGTAATTTTGCATGCAGTTGCCCAATTACCTTCCTTGGTGACTTTGTAAACATTCAAATTGCCATTGAAAAGTTCCAGGCTAAGATTATCCAGACTTTGAAGGATATGGATCAATCTGCATCCCAGGTGAGCATTGGGGCAAGCCAGGTGGCACAAGGTTCCCAGGCCTTGGCACAGGTAGCAACAGAGCAGGCCAGTGGTGTAGAGGAGCTGTCTTCATCCATTACGGACATTCGCAACCACATTACAGAGACATCTAATTATGCGCAAAAGGTAAATAACCTTGGCAAGGGCACTGGGGAAGTCGTGGCACGTGGTCAGGCTGAATTGAAGCAGTTAGTTGGGTCCATTCGGGATATTACAGAAGCATCCAAGAGCATCCAAAGCATCATTAAGGTCATTGATGATATTGCATTCCAGACCAATATTTTGGCCATCAATGCCGCTGTAGAGGCATCCCGCGCAGGCACAGCTGGTAAGGGTTTTGCGGTGGTTGCCAGTGAGGTGCGTAGTTTAGCTCAAAAGTCTGCCAGTGCAGCAAAAGACACAGCGGAACTGATCGAGAATACATTACGTCATGTGACAAGAGGAGAAAAGAATGCTGCCCAGACAGAGAGTGCCTTTAATGAAGTGTCAGAGTCTGTCCATGATATTTTGAAGATGATTGACAAGGTGGCTTATGCTGCTGGAGATCAAGCAACTACGATTTCTCAGATTTCTATGGGTATTGACCAGATTTCTGCTGTGGTACAGACTACTTCTGCTACTTCTGAAGAGAGTGCGGCAGCCAGTCAAGTGCTGGATCAGCAGGCTTCCTTTATGCGTGACCTGTTGCGTCAGTTCAAGCTGAGCAATGATACCTCAGAGAAGGGCTATGGTATGGATAACGTTGACCTTGACCTGGACATGAATTACTCCATTGAGGCGGAGAAACAGGAAAAGAGGGAGGCAGAAGGGGGTGCCAATATGAGTGCACCTGCCACTTCCAATTTTGATAAATATTGATGGTACATAAAAGGATTGGATGGATTTCAGCCTTTGTTTCTAAGTCTGCACAAAAATAAAGATAGAAAAATCCCAGCAATCAGTGACAAAATTGCCACTGATTGCTGGGATTTGTTTGGATAGGCGTTGGCATTTTTGCAGGATTTGTGAAAGGAGAGAATGGAGGAGGAAAATGGTTTGGACATGGTTACTGGACCTGCTATATCCACCCAAATGCCCCTTCTGTGGAAGGATTTTAGATGATCCATGGACAGCCCTTTGTGGACAGTGTCAAGAGACAGTTCCATGGTTAGAAGGAAATGATGCCATAAGGAAAATAGAATTCACAGAGGGTTGCTATTCTCCTATGGCATATCGAGATAATGTTCCAGACTCGGTTCACCGTTTTAAATTTTATGGTTGCCCTAGCTTTGGCAGGCGATATGGGATCCTAGTGGCGCAATGTATTCAGGACCACTATGAAAAACCACTTGATTTTGTAACATGGGTGCCGATCAGCAAAAAACGGTTGCGTATAAGGGGATATGACCAAGGTAGGAAGTTGGCAGAAGGTGTGGCAATTCAGCTAGAGCTGCCACTACAGGGAACCTTGAAAAAGATACGCCATACACAGGCACAGTCTACATTGTCAGAAGATGCCCAGAGAAGGGGAAATGTATTAGGTGCCTATCAAATTTTGGATGGAGTTGAAGTGGCTGGGAAGCATATCTTATTGGTGGATGATGTGGTGACCAGTGGATCGACTTTGGAAGAATGTGCAAGGGTTTTGATTGGGCATGGTGCGGCTCAGGTTTGCTGTGCTACATTGGCACAGAGCAGGAAAAATAGACAGAATTTTTCTCTTGGAACGGAAAATTGTTTTGAAAAAAATAGTTGAAAACAAAACTCTAAACGACTATAATGTTCTATGAGTTTATTTATAGCAGAATACCCACATAATAATAGAGCTGGGAATGACAATTGATAGGGTGAGTACGATGTTTAATTTGTTTAGCAAGGATATTGGGATTGACTTGGGTACTGCCTCTGTTCTGGTCTATATCAAGGGCAAAGGAGTTGTCCTTCGTGAGCCATCTGTAGTGGCAATGGACAAGAACACAGGCAAGCTGTTGAAAGTTGGTACAGATGCTCAGGCAATGTTAGGACGCACACCGGGCAATATTGTGGCAATGCGTCCACTGCGTGAAGGCGTCATCTCTGACTATGATATGACAGAGCGTATGCTGAAGGAGTTTATTAAGAAGGTAACAACCTTCAGCCTCTTTAAGCCCCGCTTGCTCATCTGTGTGCCATCTGGTATTACAGAAGTAGAGGAACGTGCTGTGGTAGACGCTGGTATTCAGGCTGGGGCACGCCGTGCCTATTTGATCGAGGAGCCTGTTGCAGCAGCCATTGGAGCAGGCATTGACATTACAAAGCCTGATGGGCATATGGTTGTGGATATTGGCGGTGGTACGGCCGATATTGCAGTGATTTCTCTGGGTGGTGTGGTAGAATCTGCCTCCATCAAAATTGCAGGTGATAAGTTTGATGAGGCAGTGGTGAAGTACATCCGCCGCAAACATGATGTGCTCATTGGCGACCGTACCGCTGAGGAGCTGAAAATGAGTATTGGCTGTGTATTCCCACGGCCAGAAGAAGTGACAATGGAAATCAAAGGTCGCTGTCTGAAAACAGGTCTGCCCAGGGTGTTCTCTGTCTCCTCTAGTGAGATGATTGAGGCATTTGAGGAAGTGTCCAGCCGTATTCTGGAGGCCATCCATGGGGTTTTGGAACGTACCCCACCAGAACTTGTGGCAGATATTTCTACCAATGGCATTGTAATGACAGGCGGTGGTTCCCTGTTGTGGGGCTTTGACAAACTGATTGAAGCACATACTGGTATTGAAACCAGAGTGGCAGAGGATGCCATTTCCTGTGTGGCAGAGGGGACAGGCAAGAGCCTTGAAAACCTGGATCAGATGCAGGATGGCACTATGAATCTGTCCCGCCGCAAACAGATGAATTATTAAAAAATAGAATCCATAGTGATTGACAAAATAGAGCAATCGCTATGGATTTTTTCACACAGCAAGAGAAAATCTAGGAACTGACATATGGGAAAGTATGAATCCAATTTGAAAAATAAAGAAAAAGACAATTATGTACCTCGACCGTTTTGTTGCAGTGTCATAATATCTTTATACAACGCGTTTTCCATTTCTTCATTCAAGGTATCAAAGGCGCAACCGTACCGCCAACAAGGGGGGTCATCTGGCTGAGCAATATTGCGAATACTGGCTACAGTACAAGTAAGCTGATACCTGTGACTATTCTCTAACAGATAGGGAATTGACAGAATGAATGGCTCTCCCATTTCCAATTCGATGAGGGTAGAAAAGGCAACACCAACCAAACTGATATCTTCCAGATGACAAGTTCCCAGCAACTCAAAATCTGAATCACTGAGAATTTTTGCATCTACATCTACCCGTTGCCGAAATGCTTTGCGGGATTCGGTGCAGGCAACAGCATTTTCTACAAAAACGTTCCATTGCTCCTCACTGCATGCTGATACAATACCATAAAGCATGACCAAATTACCCCATTTTGCTCGAACCCGAACTTGAAGCTTGACAGCGGTGCCATGCTTAATTCCCAAAGGTGCTTCACAATTTTTTCTGGGTTCAATTGTAATTGCTTTAAAATCAGGATTTCGATGTGCGACATATCCAGCAAATAGAAGATCATTATCTTTTGTTTGAACTTCACATGCTGCCCCCTCACATATATCCAGTAATTCATCAAGGGTGTGTTCCTGTTCGGATGTTTCAGAAGGTTGTTCTGTTGTTTCGGAAGTTTGTTCGATTTGTTCAGGGGATTGTTCTTTTTGTTTCGATGTTTGTTTCTTGGAAAATAGAGATTGTTTCAGTGATTCAAATAAATGATACATGGTAGATTTCTCTCCTTCACAGTTGGTCATAAAAAGTAGTCCAACACTCCTAGAGTAGACTATCATTGGTCAGTGTACCTGTCAAGAAAGAAAATAGATTTATGTTGTTTAGAAGATGTAAAAATGCTCCTTTCTAAGTAGTACAAGAGTTTACTCTATCTCATATCTATCTAGAAGGGAGCATATTATTTGTTCATATTCTTGTAGGGGTAAAATTTTTGGTATTTTTATTGTGGGTACTGGACACGCAACAAGAGTTCCAGTTGGTCCTTGCAGCGTTCTACTGTTTGGTACATATCTGGAGAAATGCTGTGCCCTGCTTCAAAGGTAATGGCATGCAGGACCCGCTGGAAGCGGTCGGTGTGGTTCATGGATAACCGCATATGATATGTAATACGCAGTGCAGTTCGTACCAGTTGGGCACAGATGGGAATTTCTACACAGGTATCTGTGTGTGGATAGCCAGTACCATCGTAATTTTTGTGGTGCCAATAGGCGATATCCGCACAATAGTGCAAAAATGGGTGTTTCGTCTCTGAATTCTGGAAAATCTCTCGTCCAATGTCTGCATGCTTTAAATAGATTTCTTGACCTGGGCTGGGCTGATGAATACCACCCCGCAGAATATCATCTGGAATGCCAATCAGACCAATATCATAAAAAGTAGCAGCCACACCAATCATTTTTGCATCCACTTCGGTCAGAGCACCATTAGGGTGGTCCATAACATATTGTTTAGCCAAAAGGGCAGTCAGTTCCTGAATATTCCGGACCTGCCCCAATGAGAGGCTAGGACGGTATTGGCAAAGCATAACCAACCGCTTAATCCAACCACTGGAAATGCTCTCAATGTCCTCTGGAAGAAGAAAGAAAGGACCTGTACTGCCAATGGGACCGCTGGAGGAAAGGGCATAGGGAGTCTCTTCCTCAAATAATGGAGGAAGATGGGTTGGTTTCTCCGAATTTGCCTCCACGGATGAATCCTTTTTTGATTGTTCCGGTGGGGCTTCATTCCATACAGCAGCTACCGTATTCAAAACACGCTCCCTGACATAATGGGGATTGACTGGTTTTGCCAAGAAGTCAATGGCGCCCAATTCAATGCCGTCCATCACATTTTCCCGATTGGCATCTGAGGCAATTAGGATGATAGGGATGTTTGAGAAGTTTGGGTGCTCCTGTAACCGCCGCAAAATGGATAGCCCTTCATTCCTTCGGTTCAGACAAACATCCAGTAAAATGGCACAGACCTGCTGATGCTGTTCCCTTAGAGCTGATAAGAGAAGATTGGCAGAGGAAAAGCAGGTGACTTGGAAATCACGCTTGAAAATTTCGTTTAGGATGGCAAGGTCTAGTTCAGAGTCATCTAAAATATAAAGAGTATTCCGCTTCATGAATTCGCTCACTTCTCTGATACAGTTATTCCAGAAAGGAATTCCAAAATGCGATCTCGCTCCTGTTCGATTTCTTGAACCAGACCCAGTAGTTTACTTGGGTTTTTAAATTTTGAGGAATGAAACTCCACCAGGATGGCATTGCAGCACTCAAAGATCGTGGTCAGCCCTAAATTGCCAGAGACCCCATCCAGCGAATGGACAGCCATATAAAATTCTTCCTCATCTCCCTGTTCTAGTGTGCTGCGAATTTTTTCACAGTTTATAAAGGTTGGGAGGCGTTGAATGAAAGAAAGGTAAAGAGACTGATTGCCCATAAACCGTTCAACGGCATGTTCGGTATCAATCCCTTTTCTTTCAATGCCTCAATGAGTTGTGTATAATTCAAAAAAATCCCTCCTAGCTGAACAACACATAAAATCTACTGTTATCATACCACAGGATTGCAAATACATCCAGATGATTTTTATGGGAGCAGGAAAAGAGAGAGGGGGAGCAAAATGCAAAGACCAATCAGGTTGGCAATTCCAAACCAGAGCAAATAGGAAGAAGTGCGGGAATCTGGGGTACGCAGATAGAATTTTAAGGAAATCAAGCTGGCAAGGGAGGCAACTGGGGTTCCCAATCCCCCCACATTTACCCCTGTCAACAGCTCCTGCCAGTGGTCTGTCAACCCAGCTAAGAGAACCGCAGCAGGGACATTGCTAATCACTTGGCTGGCAACGGCGGAGGACAAAAGGGTGCTGCGCTCCAAAAATTGGGAAAGTGTCTGTACCACCACAGGAATATTTCCTAAATTTCCACTGAAAATGAAGAAACAGACAAAGGTACAGAGAAGGAAATAATCTACTTCCAATAGTAATTTCCGGTTGCATACAAATAAGGCTACAATGACAAGAACTGTCAGTACCCAATGGGAGAGTATATGGCTGACAGATAGGAGGCACAAAAGGAAGAGAACCAGATAGATCAAAAGATGTTTGTGACTTTGAATTGTTGCTTGTTCTGGAAAAGAGACAGAAATCCAGCCCTTTCCACCGACAAACAAGCTGGCAACGATTAAAAGAACCAGACTAAGTATGGTAAGGGGAAGCAGAACGGACAGGAATGTCCCAATGGTCAAGTCATAGTGGGCATAGAGAAACAGGTTTTGCGGATTGCCCACGGGAGTGGTCATACTTCCCAGATTAGCGGCAATGGTTTGAAGCACAATGACAGGGATCAGCAAGTCTTGCCGACCTACCATGCCTAAAACTAGAATGGCAAAGGGAACAAATGTAATCAATGCCACATCATTGGTCACAAGCATGGAGGAAAAAAAGGGAAGCATAGTCAATATAACAGTTAAAATACGTAGTGGGCGTTCCCCTATCAGGAGTTTCTGGGCAAGTACCAGAAAAAGACCACATTCCTGTAGACCTGAAACAACAGCCATAAGGCAGAACAGGAGACAGAGTACACGCACATCAATATAGGATAGGTAGTCCAGTGATGGTGGGACAAACAGGCAGGAGACAAGGGCACACAAACAGGAGAGAATTAGCACAGGTTCCCGCCTGCAAAAGGAAAGAATGGATTTGCACATAGTAACAGGTTCCTTTCATGGGATCAAGATGGGACAGACAGCATCAAAAGACCTTTTGCCAGACAGCTTGGAAGGTCAAAGGTACGGGTTTTTCCATCCGCAAAACGAATGGTAATCAGAGGATCATCACAGGCAGAAATCACACCATCTCCAAATATGGTATGAGTGACTGGGACGGTGGGCAGAAACTGGGCTTTATTTTGAACTGAGGGAGATACAGAGTAGGATTTCTTTCGTTTTTCAGGAAGAAACTGTCGGATAAAGGTGGAGGGTGGAGCCAAAGAACCATAGTCTTTGGAACAGGAGATGAGTTCCAAAGTGTCCTTTGCCCGAGTGACTGCCACATAAAAAAGCCGACGTTCTTCTTCCAACAGCTCCCAGTGTTCTTGTCGAACTGGGCTGCCATTGGGCTGGAGGGGTACACTGGGTAAAATGCCATCCACTGCATCAATCAAAATGACATGCTGAAATTCCAGCCCTTTACTGGCATGAATGGTGGATAAGGTCAGAGCACAGGGAGTTTGACTGCCACCCACAGAAATCACATCCTGAAGCTGTGAAAGGCGTTGGAGAAAGTGGTCAAGGTTTGGGTTTTGATGGGCAAGTGCTTTGAGAATGGAAAGTTTGGAGGTATCAGCGTTGCGGTATTCTAAGTAGGAGCCATAACCCATATTTTCACAGATGTGTTGAATGGCTTGGAAACTGGAACATTGAGGCAGGCGATTGAGACGCAGTTGTAAGGATTGCACATTCTCTCGTACCCGTGGTCGCAGGTCTGGCAAAGTCGACAGGAAATCCAAAATAGAAGTGGCAGAGGCTTGCTTATATTGTATTTGTATGAACTGAATTTCATCACGGCGTAAACCAACATTCAATTTGTAGAAGTGGTCAAAAAAGGGTCGGCTGTCAAGGGGATGAAATGTCCAATAGAGAATATCTAACATATCCCGTACAATAAAGTGAGAAAAGAAATTGTGCTCCATTTGCCGGCATTGATAGGGAATGCCTTCACGCTCCAATAAATCCAACAAAGGCAGAATACTGTCATGGTTGCGGTATAGAATCGCGGTTTCTTCCTGACAGTTGCGAGCTATATTCAATAGGTAGTTTGACTGTTGGCTGCGGTCTGTGAGAGTGGTGTGACGGATGGGGATATTTTGGGTGCGAAAGGGAATCATATGCTTTTTGTATCGGTTTTGATTGCGCTGAATCATAGCATCTGCATGCTGCACAATAGCAGGGGTAGAGCGGTAGTTTTGCTCCATCAGCAAAATATGGGCGTTGGGATATCGCTTTGGAAACTCTAAGAATGCTTTGGGGTAGGCGGCGCGAAACCCATAGATACTTTGATCCTCATCTCCAACCAGAAAAAGATTCTGTGTATGGGAGGAGAGCAGATGCAGGATAGTATGTTGAATTTTTGAGGTATCCTGTGCCTCATCCACACAGAAATACTGCCATTGACGCTGTACTTGCTGTAAAATTTGGGGATAGCTGCGTAAAATCTGAAGGGCATACACCATCTGGTCGTCATAATCCATCTGTTTCTGCTCCCGTAAATAGGCTTGGTAAGCCCGATAGAGAGGGGGAAAGCGCAAGTTGGAACAGGATACTTCCTCTATTTCCTGTGGGGATAACATGCTGTTTTTGCAATAGGAAATTTGTGTCCGCAACTCTTTAATATCTCCCTCACTTAAATAGGTGTCAGAAATGGTGCGGTAAAGGGTACGGATTAGGTGGTTCAACTCCCGTTCATCAGAGAGCAGTTGAAATGCGGTACGTTGATAGGTTTTCTCATAGCGGTGGATAATATGGGCACAGATTCCATTGATGGTGCGAAAGGTGAGGGAATGGGCAAATTCTGCACCAAAGAGTTGGCTACAGCGGCGGCGCATATCTTGGGTGGCAGCTACAGTGTAGGTTACAGTCAGAATCTGGCTGGGATCTACTTGGCAACAAGTGACCAGATAGGCAAGGCGTGTGACCAATACGGTAGTCTTTCCGCTTCCGGGCACTGCCAACAAGAGTGCAGGTCCCTGCTGATGGAGCACAGCAGAGCGTTGTTGTGTATTCAGTGCGGCGGCATATCGTTGAAAAAAGCCCTCTGGGGTCATAAATTGAAATCACTCCAATATTGCAAAGTACTTTGCTATTATAGAACATTTTTGGGATGGTTGCAAGAATACGACCTCTAAGCACAGAGATGCTTAGAGGTCGTAAGTTTTTTAGATAGCGTCCAGACCAGAACCACGTTCCACCTGAACATCGGTTGTCAGATTTTCCAGCCATGCTGTCATATCAGAGGACTGAAGGGCAGAGATGGCAGACTGTTTCCATACAGGATCATTCCAGCCTACAAAGTACATAATGTGCCAACCCTTTGTGGAACTACCCTCATTTTTCACAAGCCCAGTATCACCAGGCTGACGGGCAGGGTCAAGGCACCATTGAGTGAATGCCTCAATGAAGCCAGTGGAGGCAGAGACACCTGTATAGAGACCACCATTGGAAGCGGAGCCGGTGTCCTCACTGTTTTCCTCTGCCAGTACAGCAAAGTCCTCTTCCGTGCCACCATCCGCCAGGAATTGGTCAAGGATTCCCTGTGCCTTCTCCTCAGCGGCTGCAAATTCTTCTTCTGTGGGGTCAGAACCTGCACCAATGAGGATATGGCGTACATCAGCGGTTGGGGATTCATCCAGGTAGCGGTTTTCAAATTGTACAACGTAGTACAGGTAACTGCTGGTGTTGTCGTATTCCTGAATGGAGACATCACCTGCAGAACGGCTTTCATCAGAAAGCCACTCAGAATAGTTGCTGGAAATACTGGAGCCTATATTGGTGACATTCACATTGCTGGAATAAATTTGCCCTTCATACTCAGTGGCTAAGGTTTGGGCATCGGTACCAGAGAGCAGCTTGTTCTGAATTTCTTCTGCCAGGGCTTTTGCCTCTGTTTTTGCGGTTTCCAGAGCAGCAGCCTGTTCTTCTTCACTCAATTCTACTGTGTTTCCTTCCTCATCTGTTTGCGCAGGAACGGTTGCCTGTACGGTAAAGACGGAGTAAGTGAAGGTATCCAGTTCGTTTTTGTGTTCCTGATAATAAGTGTCAATGTCAGATGCAGTATAGGTCAGGGAATCCTGATGATCCTGCTGGAAATAGGATGCAGTGATTTCACGATTGATGATATCCTTAAAAATATCCTCTGTCATATACTTGCCATAATTGGCACGCAGATACCCTGTCAGATTGGAGTAGCTGCCGCTGACTCTCCATGCAACATCCAGTTGACTCAGTTGTGTTTGCAGGTACTCCTGCCCCTCCTCAGACAACACATAGGATTCTTCCTGTGCAGTGTGATTGAGCATGGTGGTCTGTGTCAGGGCTTCGATTGCCTCATCTATAAAGTAGTCATGATAGGTCTGTCCAGTTTCTTGATCTTTGATTTGCTTCTTGGGGCTCTGTGTGTAGTCAAAGTCGGACAAGCCATACTGCACCATAGAGAGTTCTGTCTGCATAGCAGAGTTGTAGTAGTACTGAACTACAGCAGGGGTAAAAGATTCCCCATCAATGGTAACTGCTGTGCTATTCTTTTGAAAAAAGCCACTATCCCAAACCAGCAGAGCAGCTACAAGAACAGCCAAAACACCGCCAGCAATACCATACAAAAGATGTTTACGCTGTTGGGCATCCTGTTCTTTGTTGTTGCGTTTCTGTACATAGGTAGAGCCTGTGCGTGCCTTCTTTTCTCTGGATGCACTCACGGTTTTCATCATCCTCTCCGAAAAATAATTGCTTTGTTCCACATAAGAATTTGATAGAACAAATTCCGAACTATTATACCGGAAATTATCTGTAGATTCAAGTGGAACAAGTAAAATCAAGTAATGGTTTACAAAAAATTCATGAGAACAGAAAAAGGTCACAGATTCATCTGTGACCTGATACAACATATCTAAATATACCCCGCTCTGGCCGTGTGAACCCGTTTAAAACCTGCACGTAATGGCAGGTGGGTTGCCTCCACAACGCTTTACTGCTTCCAACTTCCAACGGACCTCTAAGGGTGTCGGGAGGCCTGCAAGCCACGCTGTGAGGTGGGCATCCCTTTTAAAAAATGTGGGTTTAAAAGAGCTCATCACGCACCGAGCAGGAAATGTATTTATTCGTCCTCTTCTTCAAAGAAACGTTCCATAAAGAGATTGTAGACCTCGTCTAATTCCTCGTCACTATCCAAGGTGGAGAAAAGTTCCTCACCATCTTCCTCCACAATCTTCATAATGACAAGACCATAGTCTTCATCGTCTGCATCCACATCAACAGGCTCCCCCGTCTCCTCATCCTCTGCTACAGCAGGGAAAAGGGCGCAGTACACAACCCCATTGTGTTCTAATGTATCTACCAGTTCAAGCTCGAACTCGTTGCCGTCCTCATCGGTGATGGTAATAAAATCCGGACCAAATGCTTCACTCATGGGGAAATCCCTCCTGCCTGTGTTCTGGGTTTATTTTAACCTGTATGTGACGAAAATGCAAGTAGAAAAGGAGAAAAAATTTTGGGTAGTATTGCACAACCTGGAAGAAAGATAGCAAATCTGGGGCAATAGCTAAAATCTGGATGAGATTGGATGGCACAGGGCGTGTGTAAAATCATGGGATGGACAAACGCGCAAAATATGGTATACTATTAACCTGAGTTTTCATATTGTCAACCTGCCACACCAAAAAAGAAAACTCAAAGCTGTTATGGAATGGGAAGACATGGATCTTGGATCGCAATACTGTCCTATAGTCGGAGGTAAGAACGTGTCAGAACGAAATTATTATTCAGAGCGGGAACCATCCCCACGCAATCGCAGGAGTAACTCAGAATATCATGAGGATGGTGTACAGAGAAGACCAAAAAAGAGGAAGCGCAAAAGCAAGGTAAAGCTGTTTTTTCAAATCATTGGCACATTGTTGCTGATTGGGATTACCACAAGTGCCATGCTGGCGTGCTTTGCTGCGGTATACATCAAAAGTGTCATTTTGCCTGAGGCAGATATGGATCTGGGCAATTTTTCATTAAATGAAAACAGTGTCATGTATTACCAGGATCAAAATGGCAATTATCAAGAGCTTGGTAAGGTGTTGAGCGTCACAAAATCGCAGTGGGTGGATTTTGATGAAATCCCACAGGATTTAAAAGATGCAGCTGTGGCCATTGAGGACCGTAGATTTTACAGCCATGATGGTGTGGACTGGTGGAGAACAGCACAGGCAGTATTCAGCATGTTTACAGGTGGAGATATTCAAGGTGGCTCTACCATTACCCAACAGCTTATTAAAAATTTGACGGATTATAATGAAACAACCGTCAAACGAAAAGTGACAGAAATATTCCGTGCCCTAAAGCTGGATGCAAACTATGATAAAGATGTGATATTAGAGCGATATTTGAATATTATCCCTTTGGGAAGTGGCTGCGAGGGTGTGGGTGCTGCCTCCTATGAGTATTTTGGGAAGCATGTGTCTGAATTGACACTGGCTGAGTGTGCAAGCCTGATTGCCATTACCAACAACCCATCTAAATATGGACCCTACTCCATTGCAAAAGTGGAAAACAGCGAAGGTGAGATGTGGAGTGCCAAAGAGTGGAACAAGTATCGCCAAGAGTTGATTTTAGGTCAGATGTTAAAACAGGAAATGATCACACAGAGTGAATACGATGAGGCTGTGGCACAGGAATTGGTATTTGAAAAAGCAGAAGGGGAGGCCAACAGCGCAGACTTGTATTCCTGGTATGAAGAGCAAGTGATTACAGATGTGATCCATGATTTGCAGGAGCAGAAGGGCTATTCAGAATCAGCTGCGAGCCAGCTGCTCTCCAATGGTGGGCTTCAGATTTATACCTGTATTGACCCTGAGGTACAGGCAAAGGCGGAGGAAATTTATGAGGATCGCTCAAACCTGGACTTTTCTTCCAACGGGCAAGAGCTTCAATCCGCCATCACCATTATTGATAACCAAACTGGGGATATTGCGGCTATTGTAGGTCGTGTAGGGGCAAAGGAAGGGAACCGCTGGAAGAATTTAGCTACTGATGCACTACGGCAGCCAGGTTCTTCCATTAAGCCACTGACTGTCTATGCCCCCGCCATTGAAATGGGGCTAATTACCCCCATTTCAGTGATTTCTGATTATCCCCATGAGGTACTCAATGGGAAGGCATGGCCAGTGAACGTAGATGGTCGTTACCGTGGGCAGGTAACAGTCAAAGAGGCTGTAAGGGAATCCTATAATACCGTTGCAGTAAGTGTGGTTGCCGATTTAGTCACACCTGCCAAGGCGTTTGAATTTGGTACTCAAAAGTTCCATCTTCCTCTGGAAAGTGGAAAAGAAGTGAATGGGCAGGTGGTCAGTGATGTGAACGTGGCCCCGCTTTCGATGGGTGGTTTGACCGATGGTGTAACCACCCGGGATATGGCACAGGCATTTGCAACCTTCCCCAATAATGGAGTTTACCGTGAGGCACGCACGTATACTGTAGTCAAAGATTCCGATGGCAATATTGTCTTAGATAATAGCCGTGAGGATGAGACTGTGCTCAAAGCGACAACGGCGTATTATATGAACTCTTTATTACAGAACGTAGCACAAAATGGTGGGGCACGAAACGAAGTGCGTATTAGTAATATGACAGTTGCAGGTAAAACGGGCACTACAGACAGCAAGTATGACCGTTGGTTTGTGGGGTATACCCCATACTATACCGCAGCGGTATGGGTAGGATATGAGTATAATCAACGTGTCAATACGCCAGGCATGTACAATCCGGCTTCCAACCTCTGGGGTAAAGTAATGCGCCCCATCCATGAAGGGCTGGAGAATCAATCCTTCTCCAAGCCTGGTGGGTTGGAACAGGTATACTATTGTATGGATTGTGGGGGCAGAGCCATTGAAGCATGCCAGCATGATCCAAGAGGCAGCCGGGTTGCCAGTGACTATGTATTTGCAGAAGATGCCCCAACAGAAGTTTGTACCTGCCACTCTTTAGAGGCTGGAAGTGGTTCCCTCATCCGTGTCTGTGTGGATGATCCAATCTGGTCTGAGGATGGCAGCTTTACAGGTGCTTACCATCAGGCTGGACCATACTGCCCAGAGGTTAGTGTGCGGAACTGGTGTTACCTCAATCTGGATCGGGACAGCATTGGGGGTGTTGTGGCAGAGGATAATGCCTACCTCTACCAAAGCGTGGCAGGGATTGGGACCTGTACCGTACACACAACAGACCCAACTGTACCAGAAGAGCCAGAGGAGCCAGAACAACCAGACACATCAACAGAGCCAGAAGAGCCTACAGAGCCAGAGGAATCGGAAGGTGGCTCGCAGGATATCCAGCCACCGGACGGTGGAAGCCAGGATATTAACGCACAGCCAGATGATCCAGGCAATTCCAGCCAAGAGGAAGTCACACTAAATCCAGAAACAGGACGTCCTTATGGATATTGAACGCAACAATTCAATCTGCAACAGGAGAGAGGGGAATGCTTCCCCTCTTTCTTGGTAAATATCACAAAAATAGGGAAAACATCGGTCATAAAATCTATTTTTCATCTGTGGATTTTCGTTGCATCCTGTCAAAAGCTGTGTTAAAATAGACCACAGTCGAGAAACATATGACCACCATATAAGGACAGAAGGGGTAAAAGTATGAACCAATCAGCGGGATATTTTATTGTTGAAGCTTCATCCATGCCAGAAATCTTCCGTAAGGTGGCACAGGCAAAACGTCTTTTGGAGACAGGGGAGGAGACCACTGTCAATGGGGCAGCCAAAGCAGTGGGTATCAGCCGCAGTGCATTTTATAAGTACAAAGATGCGGTCAGACCGTTCAATGATATGCTTCATGGTCGTATTGTCACGTTCCAGATGATGCTGAGAGATGAGCCTGGCATTTTGTCTGGGCTTTTGAATGTGTTTGCAGGGACGGGAGCCAATATTTTGACCATCAATCAAAATATTCCCACCAACGGCTGTGCCGTTGTAACGATTACCGCAGAGACATCTGCTTTAGAGTGGTCATTAGAGGAAATGCTGTCAGCAGCATCTTCCAGTGCTGGTGTCATTCGGTGTGAGATTTTAGCAGGTTAAAAAAGAGGAACGGATGGAGTGAGAAGAATATGGTGAATGTGGCAATTTTGGGATTTGGTACAGTGGGCTCTGGTGTGGCGGAGGTGCTTACCACCAACAGTGATTTGATTGGGCGCCGAGTGGATGAACTGGTGAACCTGAAATATATTTTAGATGTGAGGGACTTTCCTGGCAGTCCCTATGAACACTGTTTTGTCAAGGATTTCTCTGTGATTGAACAGGACCCTGAAGTGGATGTGGTAGTGGAGACCATTGGTGGAGCCACCATTGCATTGGAATTTACAACACGGGCATTAAAGGCTGGCAAGAGTGTGGTGTCCTCCAACAAAGAGCTGGTGGCAACCCACGGCTATGAACTGCTTCAGCTTGCCAGAGAACATGGGGTGAGTTATCTGTTTGAGGCAAGTGTGGGCGGTGGGATTCCCATTTTGAGACCGCTCACTGCCTGCCTGGCTGCCAATGAGTTTGACCAGATTACTGGTATCCTAAATGGTACTACCAACTATATTTTGACCCGCATGATCCGGGCAGGATTGACCTTTGAACAGGCATTGAAAGAAGCACAGGACAAAGGATATGCCGAAAAAGATCCCACTGCGGATGTGGATGGGCATGATGCCTGCCGTAAAATCTGCATCTTAGCAGCCCTTTCGTTTGGGGAACATGTCTATCCCAATCAGGTGCCAACGGAGGGCATTCGCAATGTGACATTGGCAGATGTGGCCTATGCTGATTCCTGTGGCTATAAGATTAAGTTGTTAGGGCGTGCCATCCGGCAGGAGGGTGGAAAGGTCTGTGCCTTTGTGGCTCCCCATCTGGTGCCATGTGAAAATCCACTGGCTGGTGTAGAGGATGTATTTAATGCAGTGTCTGTCACTGGAAACGCAGTGGGAGATGTGATGTTCTATGGTCGTGGAGCAGGTAAGCTGCCCACCGCCTCTGCTGTGGTAGCAGATGTGATTGACATTGCAAAAGATAAAAAGAGAGACCACCACAACCAGTGGGGACCTGGTCGTGAGGATTTGGTGGTATCTCCTGATATTCTCACTTCTCGCTGGTATATCCGTACCACTGCTTCTGTGGAGCAGCTTAGAAGTGCCTGTGGAGAGGTACAGCCCTTGGCGCGCAGTGGTGCTCCAGCAGGGGAAACTGCCTGCTTGACCCCACCTATGACAGAACCAGAGTTAAAAGAGCGGCTTTCTCATGTGGAGCTCCTGTCAAAACTGCGTGTATTGTCAGAGTGAACCGGTGAAAGTTGACGGACATAGAATAGAAAAAAATAGTTTTGTTCCATGAACTGTTGGAGGGAGACACAATATGGCACTTATCGTACAGAAATTTGGCGGCAGCTCGGTGGCAAATGCAGATCGGGTGCGCAATGTGGCACGCATTATCACAGAGACCTACCGCAAGGGACACAATGTAGTGGTTGTTCTGTCTGCACAGGGAGACACGACCGATGATCTGATTGAAAAGGCAAAAGAGCTGAACCCACACGCTTCCAAACGTGAGATGGATATGCTACTGGCAACAGGGGAGCAGATTTCCATTTCCCTGTGTGCTATGGCCATCGAGGCGATGGGGTATCAGGTGGTGTCCCTGACTGGCTGGCAGGCTGGTATGCACACCGATGCAGCCCACAGCAATGCACGCATTAAACGCATCCAGACAGAGCGTATCCAGACAGAGTTGGATAAAAAGAAAATTGTTCTTGTGGCAGGCTTTCAGGGGATTAACCAATACGGTGACATTACTACGTTGGGACGAGGTGGTTCTGATACCTCTGCTGTAGCATTGGCAGCAGCACTTCATGCAGATCTATGCCAGATTTACACCGATGTGGATGGTGTGTATACAGCAGATCCACGCAATGTGACTGGCGCAAGGAAACTGGAAGAGATTACATTTGATGAGATGCTGGAACTGGCAAGCCTAGGCGCACAGGTACTGCACAATCGCTCTGTTGAGATGGCAAAGAGATATAATGTGAATCTGGAGGTGCTCTCCAGCTTTACTGGAAATCCTGGTACAAAGGTTAAGGAGGTAGTCAAGAGTATGGAAAAGACCCATGTGAGCGGTGTGGCTAAGGATAAAGATGTGGCAAGAATTGCCCTGATTGGTTTGGCAGATGAGCCCGGCATTGCCTTTAAGATTTTCTCCCTTTTGGCAAAGCACAAGATCAATGTGGATATCATTCTCCAGTCCATTGGTCGAGACAGCAGTAAGGATATCAGTTTTACCGTTGCCAGAGGCGATGCCGAGGAGGCAAAGAGAATCCTGGAAGAAAATCAGCAGTACATTGGGTTCCAGTCAGTTGAGTTAAGCACCCATGTAGCAAAGGTATCCATTGTAGGAGCTGGCATGATCAACAATCCTGGTGTGGCATGTAAGATGTTTGAGGCCCTTTCCAGTGCATCCATTAACATCAATATGATTTCCACCAGTGAAATCAAGGTTTCTGTGCTGGTGGATGAACGGGATGCTGACCGTGCAGTGCAGGCAATTCATGACCGTTTCTTCTCTGAATTTGGAGGGAACAACTAAATAAAATCCAAAGATAGAGGGTTTTTCGGAAGGGAAAACCCTCTGTTTTTTTATGTATAGAATGGGGCAGATTTGGTATGATAAAGGTATAGAATGGAAGTGAAAATTTTAAAAAACTTTAAATTTTTCCATAATTATGTATTTTACCGGATTTATGGCTTGCAAAAAAATAAGATATCTGATAGAATGTTGATCTGACTGGATGATCGGTGCGTATGACGTTGTCTATCCAAAGGGATTGAGACGAACAGGCAAGGAGAATCAAAAAAGATGAATTATCATGAAAAAGAGGTACAACGCCGAAAAGAGGATCAGGATTTTAACCGCTCTTTGATATGGGTGGGAGTATTCCTCGTAATAGAATTTTTGTTGGTGTTGGTCAACCGGACCTACATCAATTATCAGCTCACAACAGAAAGTGTTAATTTGGCAACTACAGTACGCAGTGTCCTGCAATATGGCAGATGGGTGATGCTTGCAGTGGCTGTAGGTTGTGCTGTGTGGGCAATTTTTTTATGGAGACAGAAAAAAGCAATGGGGCTTCAAATGTCTGTGACCATTGTGTTTGCTGTCCTATTTGCCTGTATCCAGATTGTGCTGGCATTTCAGGACGCAGGAATTCAGATGTTGTTTTGGATGGTGCCTGCCTGTGCTGGACTGGCATTGGTCTATTATCTCTACCAGCGTGAATTTTTTGTCTGTGCATTGGCAAGTAGCTTTGGTATTATGGGGCTTTGGTTTATCCGCAATGCAGGTGCAAGGAACTATTGGGTTGCTTTGTGTGTGGCTGGTATCGTGCTTATTGCCGGAGTCGTTTTCTTTATGAAACGGAATGGGGCAGGTTCTGAAAATCAAAAAGAGGGCAGCAGTTATTTGTTAATGGGGTTAAGCTGTGTGGTAAGTATCATTGTGATGGGGCTGTCGGTTGTGGTTGGAGCAACTGTGGCTTACTATCTTATCTATGCTATGATTGCCTGGTTGTTTGCGCTGCTGGTTTACTATACTGTGAAAATGATGTGATGGAAAGGCTGTAAACACAGATGATGTGTTTACAGTTCTTTTTATGTAGTTCTTTACATAATCTTTACCGTATTTGTATTTTGGATCTGTTATAATGAAAGAAAACAAAAAGGGGAATTGTGTATGAATGAAGCATTGTTTTTAATGGGCAGTGTGGTGATGATTTGTATTTTGCTCTATCGGGTGCTGGAAAAAATAGCAGTGCCATCCCTGCTCATCTTTTTGGCACTGGGTATGTGTTTTGGAGAAAATGGGCTGCTGAAAATTCACTTCAATGACTATGAATTTGTGAATATCATTTGTTCTACCTGCCTTATTTTCATTATGTTTTACGGTGGATTTGGAACAAATCTGAAGGAAGCAAGGTCGGTTTTAGTACCTTCTGTGGTGCTGTCCACGTTGGGAGTAGCAGGGACAGCGGGGCTGGTAGCACTCTTTGTCCATTTTGTGTTGCACTTACCATGGCTGGAGAGTTTGTTGATTGGTTCTGTGATTTCTTCTACAGATGCAGCCTCTGTTTTTAATATCCTGCGCTCTAAGAAACTGGCGTTGAAGCATCACACAGACTCCCTGTTGGAATTGGAATCTGGTTCCAATGACCCCATTTCCTATATGTTGACTACGGTGACCTTGGCCTTTATGGCAGGGCAGGAAGTTTCTGTGCCAGTGATGCTGGCAAAACAGCTTCTATTGGGGATTGGCTGTGGTATTTTGATGGGGGTTGTGGCAGTCTGGCTGCTGAAACGGGACATTTTGACTACACAACAGAGCAGAACGGTATTTTTATTTGCTGTGATGTTGTTGGCATATGCACTGCCCTGTATAGTACAGGGAAATGGCTATTTGAGTGTGTATCTGTGTGGTATTTGGATTGGTAATAGCAATCTACCCCAAAAGCGGTATCTGGTTCACTTTTTTGACGTGGTAACAGATGTGGCACAAGTGATGATTTTTTTCCTTCTGGGTCTACTGGTTACACCAGTAGAGCTACCAGTGGTTGTAGTGCCAGCACTGTTCATCATGTTGTTCCTGACGTTGGTGGCAAGACCGGTGGCATCTGGTCTGTTGTTGCTGCCCTTCCGACCATCCATGGGACAGATTGGAGTGGTATCCTGGGCAGGATTGCGGGGAGCGGCATCGATTGTATTTGCTATATCAGCTGTGTTGAGTCAAGTAGACACCACCTATAATCTGTACAATCTGGTATTTTGTATTGTGTTATTTTCTATTTCCATACAGGGTACTTTATTACCACAGGTGTCGAAATTGCTCCATATGATTGATGTAACCGCAGATGTTGGCAAAACCTTTACGGATTATCAAGAGGAGAGTGACATCCATTTTGTGAAGGTTCATCTAGGGGATGGGCACCCCTGGTGTGGTCAATCCCTGAAGGAAATTGGGTTGCCCAGGGATTTGCTGGTGGCAATGATCCTCCGCTCAGAGAACATGATTGTTCCCCATGGGGATACTAAACTAGCGCAAGGGGACCTGCTGGTATTAGCAGCCAGGGCATTTGAGGACAGGGAGCATATGACCCTTTCCGAGATTACTGTTGAACGGGGACATAAGTGGGCAAACCACACTTTGGCAACACTGCCACAGGTAGATGGACAGCTTGTGATCCTCATTAAGAGAGGGATGGAAACCATCATCCCGACGGGTAGTACTTGGATTTTACCAAACGATAATCTTGTGGTAGCCCACACACAGGAAAAGGGATAAAAAGGGGTAGCCTTGACAACCTGTAATTCGGTTGCCAAGGCTACTTTTTTGAATACCACAAATTAGGTGCAATCTACTTTTGTTTTCACAATCTTTTGCATCCCTGTCCATGTAGATTCTAGGAGATTTTGATAGTAGGGATAGCCATTGCGCTGGTCGAATCTTTGTGCAATGTGCAAAGATTGTTGATGAAACCACTCTGCCAGTTCTTTGGGTTGATATTGCCCATCAGGTCTGTAGAGTGGGAAGGTCTGTGGGAATGAAAGAGAAACTGTTTCATAAGTTTCGGCAGCTTGTATAAACAGCAACCAGGTGAACTGATATTCATCCAGTAGACTTAGTTGGTCCCAACTTTGTAGCATATCCGAAAAATATTTTTCCAGTGCTTGGAATCCACGGGGTAAATCATAGAATGAATAGTAGGGCATCAACTCCATTTCGTCTGCTGTATCATCCCACTCCATACGATCAACAAGACGAACTCCATATTCTTGTACACCTGCCCGGTTTCCATGTCTCAGGGCATATTCTAGCAAAAGGGTCAACACTTTCCAGGGACGTTGTATACAGGTAAACGTGCCATCTAAAATAGGTTGCGCTTCTTCTAATGCTTTTTCCCAATTATCTTGGTGTAAAGCATGTTGAACATGAAAATATTGACGGCAACCTAAACAGTCTGTGACTTGTATAAAGCCCGTTGCAATATCTGCTTCCCAGTTTTGATACATCACCTCTGCCTCATCAAATTTCCCCTCTTTGCGTAGTTGAAAATATTGGCAGTGATAATAGTCTGCTTTTCCATAGTGATACCGCAGCAGTGCAGCCCAGTATTTTTTCAGAAACTCATCCCATTGTAATCTAGATAGTTGAGGGAGATCTTCCCAAACACACATTGCCATATCATGCATATATAAATAGCTGTCAATCTGTTTACTGGAAGGACGTTCATCGGTATGAAAATATTTTTTCTCAAAGAGGGAGATATATTCTGCAATAATAGGAAGAACTTTCCCAGCATCGCCATGAAAACGAATTTCTAGGGATAGGTTAAATCGATTGGCAAGTTGCCAACCATGGTCTTGCAGTTCATCTGACCGCTTGACTGCCCCCCTTATAAATTCAGCTCTAGCTGGACCATGAGGCATAGCAGAATATTGTTCATACATGCGTCTTAGTTCATCCATTGGTGTCTCCTCCCGAATTGTTGATTTCTTTCAAGGGTTCTTTTGGATGTTTTTGATACTCTAAAAGGGAAATATGTTCTAATATAGATAATAGTGTTTGGTTCATGGTTCGTAGTTCCCCACCTTGTAGTGGATGTCCTCCTGCTAGAAGTGACTGAAAATAGAGGATTAGAATGGTCTGTTCCAACAATGTATAGTCCTGAAGGTACATCAATCGACGAATTAAAATATTATTGGCATTGA
>CALWON010000032.1 GCA_944383165.1 uncultured Oscillospiraceae bacterium | reverse complement strand
TGTCCTGTCTATGGGGCAGCATATTGGTGCACCTGCATCTCCTGCTGTGGCGAAGGGCGATCAAGTTTATGTAGGTCCTGTTGTGGGTAAAGCAGGTGGTTTTGTATCTGCTGATATCCACTCTGGTGTTTCTGGTACTGTATCAGAAATTACAACCATGACCGCTTCCAATGGGGCAAAACAGACTGCTGTTGTGATCATTCCAGATGGGGAGCAAAAGGTAGACCCTTCTATTGCGCCCCCTGAAGTGACAGACTACAAATCCTTTGTAGATGCAGTGAGATCCAGTGGCCTGGTTGGTCTGGGTGGTGCAGGTTTCCCTGCTGCGGTCAAGCTTTCTCCAAAGAATCTGGATGAAATTGATACTTTGGTGATCAATGGTGCAGAGTGTGAACCGTATATTACCTCGGATAACCGTTGTTTTATTGAAGATACCCACCATGTTCTGGCTGGAATTAAGGCAGTGATGAAGTATCTCAATATTTCCAAATGTATCATTGGTATTGAAGGGAATAAACCTGAGGCAATAGCAAAGATGAAGGCAGCCATTGATGTGGCAGGAATTGAGGTAAAGGAACTGCCCTGTCGCTATCCACAGGGTGCTGAAAAGGTACTGATTGAAAACTGTACTGGTCGTGAGGTTCCATTCCCCGGTCTGCCCTCCGATGTGGGCGTGATTGTAATGAATGTGACCTCGGTTGCCTTCGTGTCCAAGTACATGGAAACGGGTATGCCACTCATCACCAAGCGCCTGACGGTAGATGGTGATATTGTGAAGGAGCCTAAGAACGTAGAGGTGATCATTGGTACCCCTGTGGAGGAGTTGCTTGACTTCTGTGGCGGGCTGACAGAGGAGCCTGGTAAGGTGCTGTATGGTGGTCCCATGATGGGTACCTGTGTGGCAGACCTTTCCCAGCCTATTCTGAAGAATAACAATGCCATTTTGGCATTTTCCAAGACCCGTTCCCATACACCAAAGATCACAAATTGTATCCACTGTGGACGCTGCGTCAATGCTTGCCCTCTGGGTCTTGCTGCGAAAGACATTGTCCAAGCCTACAATAAGGGCAATGTAGAAATGCTGCAAGAGCTGAATGCAGACCTCTGTATGAGCTGCGGGACCTGTTCCTTTGTATGCCCTGCCAAGCGGTCTTTGGCTCCCTCCATTGCCCTGGCAAAGATCATGATGAAAAATGGAGGTAAGAAGTGATGTCTAATAAACTGATTGTCACTGCGGCACCTCATATTACCAGTGAGGATACCACGCAGAAGATTATGCAGCGTGTGTCTCTGGCTCTGGTGCCAACCCTGATTGCGTCTGTGATTATTTTTGGGCTGAATGCCCTGATTCTCACAGCCGTTACTGTGATTGCCTGTGTTGTTTTTGAATATCTCTATTGCAAACTGATGGGCAAGGAAATCCCAGTGGGGGATTTTTCTGCTGTTGTCACCGGTCTGCTGCTGGCTTTTAACCTGCCTGCCACCCTGCCCTGGTGGATGGCTGTTGTGGGTGCATTCATTGCCATTGTGCTGGTAAAGCAGCTCTTTGGTGGGCTGGGTTTCAACTTTGCCAACCCCGCCATTGTAGGTCGTATTGCTTTGGCAGTTGGTTTTGCCAGCAGAATGACAAATTATCCTCTGCCTGCCAATGGGATTGATGCTTTTTCTTCCGCCACTCCTCTGGCAGTAGCTGGTGAAGTAGGTGCTGAGAGCTATGTGACCTTGTTGCTGGGTCAGCATGGCGGTGTATTGGGTGAGACCTGTGCTATTACTCTGATTCTGGGTGGTTTGTATCTGATTTGGACCAAAGTAATCAGCCCTGTGATTCCTGTTACATACATTGCCACTGTAGCTGTGCTTTCCCTCATCGGAGGGCAGGACCCAATCTACCAGTTACTCTCTGGCGGTTTGCTGCTGGGTGCTTTCTTTATGGCAACCGACTATGTGACTTCTCCCACCACCACAAAGGGAAAGCTGGTATTTGGCATTGGTCTGGGTATTATTACTTGCGCCATTCGTTTCCTCGGCACAATGAATGAGGGTGTGTCCTTTGCTATTTTGCTGATGAATCTGACAGTACCTTACATTGAAGTTCTGACCCGTCAGGACCGTCTGGGTATTGCAAAAGTGAAAAAGGAGGGTGCTGCGAAATGAGTAACTGGAATCGTATTTTTAAGCCCATCGTGGTACTCTGTGCAATTTGTGTTGTCATTACAGGTGCCTTGGCAGCAACCAACAACGTGACTGCGCCTATCATCGAGGCTGCTACCATTGCAGCACAGAATGCCGCTCGTACAGAGCTTCTGCCTGAGGCAGAGGGAGCATTTTCTCCTGTCACTGGAATTGAAGTGGACAATGTCACAGACATCTATACCGCTGACAATGGCACAGGTACCGTGATTACCTGTGAAGGAAAGGGCTATGGCGGTACAATTACCGTTATGGTGGCTTTTGTGGATGACACAATTAAGCAGATTAAGATTACAGAGCAGACAGAGACTGCTGGTTTAGGTACAAAGATTGAGAATGAGTCCTTCTGGGGCAGCTTCTCTGGTCTGGCAGCTCAGCCTTTCACAATCTCTGACATCAACGCCATTTCTGGCGCAACCATTTCTAGTAAAGCTGTAACCAATGCGGTCAATGCTGCGGTTGAAGCCTACAACCAGATTCCTTGAAAGGCGGTGAGGCAAAGATGAGTAAGAATTTGCAGATTTTAACCAATGGTATCCTGAAAGAGAACCCTGTTCTGCGTCTGGTTCTGGGTACCTGTCCTACGCTGGCTGTTACTACCATGGCCTCCAATGGTATTGGTATGGGTCTGGCAGCTACTTTCGTACTGCTGTGTTCCAATGTAGTTATCTCTGCCCTGCGTAATATTATTCCAAATCAGGTGCGTATTCCTGCTTATATTACAGTCATTGCAGGTTTCGTGTCTGTTGTTCAGATGCTGGTTAAGGCATTTGTGCCTTCTCTGGACTCCGCTCTGGGTGTGTACCTGCCTTTGATCGTAGTAAACTGTGTCATTTTGGGTCGTGCAGAGATGTTTGCCTCCAAAAATGGTGTATTGGCATCCGCACTGGATGGCATTGGTATGGGCATTGGCTTTACCCTGACCCTGACTGTGATGGGTTCTATTCGTGAGATTTTGGGTTCTGGTACATGGATGTCTGGTTTGGATGGTCTGTTCCCCTTCCTGCCTGAAGGCTTTAAGATTCAGGTCATTCCTACTTCCATTGATCCCTTTAGCATCATGACTGGTGCTCCTGGTGGCTTCTTCGTTTATGGTACCCTGATGGCTGTGGCTATCTATCTGACTACTCCCAAGGCAAAGAAGTCCTCTGCTGAAGAAGGAGGAAATGCGTAATGGATATGATGAAGCTTGCCAGCATTTTTTTCACCATGATTTTGGTGGATAACTATGTTCTGGCTAAATTCCTGGGTATTTGCCCCTTCTTAGGTGTGTCTAAGAAGCTGGATAGTGCTGTGGGTATGTCTTTGGCAGTTACCTTTGTTATGGTGCTGGCTACAGCAACTACCTGGCCAATTCAGACCTTCCTGCTGACCCCTGTGGATGCAGTGACTGGGGAGTTGAAGTGGGATCTGGGTTACTTACAGACCATTGTCTTTATTCTCATCATTGCTGTTCTGGTTCAGCTGCTGGAGAATATTCTCAAAAAGTTTATCCCTGCACTGTATAAATCTTTGGGTGTCTATCTTCCTCTGATTACCACCAACTGTACTATTTTGGGTGTTACCATCCTGAACATTGACAATGGCTATACCTTCATCGAAAGCATTGTCTGTGCTGCTGGTGCTGGTATTGGCTTCCTGGTGGCTATGGTGCTGTTCTCTGGTGTACGTCGCCGTGTTGAGATGGCTATGCCTCCCAAGTGTTTTGAGGGTCTGCCCATCACTCTGGTGGCTGCTGCAATGGTGTCCATGTCCTTTATGGGATTTGGCGGCATTGTTGAGTCCATCTTTGGTGTATAATGAGGAGGGTGAGTAGAAGATGAATCCAATTTTAATGGCAATCCTTCTGGTCACTGTAATCGGTCTCATTGGTGCTGTGATTTTGGTCATTGCCTCTATTGTGATGTTTGTTCCTGTAGACGAGCGTGTTGAGAAGATTACAGAGGCTCTGCCCGGCGCAAACTGTGGTGCCTGTGGTTGTGCTGGTTGTGCTGACTATGCAAAGACCATTGTAGAAGATGGCAATGCGGTCAATAAATGTATTCCTGGTGGTGCCAATACTGCTCAGGTGATTGCTGGTATCATGGGTGTGGAAGCAGGTGCTTCTACTCCTATGAAGGCAGTGGTTTCCTGTTCTGGTACTTGTGATAAGACATCCAAGCGGTATGAGTTTGAGGGTATCCAGAGCTGCCAGGCTGTCAAAGGTCTCTATGGTGGCGATGGCATGTGCCAGTTTGGTTGCCTGGGCTATGGTGACTGTACCAAGGCATGTGCTTTTGACGCCATTCATATTGAGAATGGGATTGCAAAGGTAGACCGTGAGAAGTGTACTGGTTGTGGTGCCTGTGCGGCTGTCTGTCCAAACAGCGTCATTGCAATTGTGCCTGAACACAAGCGTAAACCTGTGGTTCTGTGTGAGAACAAGGACAAGGGCGCACAGACCAGAAAAGCATGTACTGCTGGCTGTATCGGCTGTATGAAGTGTGCAAAGGCATGTCCTAAGGATGCCATCACAGTGGAGAACAATCTGGCACACATTGACCAGGAGAAGTGCGTGGGTTGTCAGCTCTGTGTGAAGGAGTGTCCTGTGGGCGTCATCCACGTACCTGCCAATCTGTAATGAAAAAAATGGGGCTGTTTCTGTACAGTCCCATTTTTTGTGTAAAAAATCACCATAGAGGAATTCCTCTATGGTGATTTTCTTATGTTAGTTCAAGAAATCTTTCAACTTTTTGGAACGGGAGGGGTGGCGCAGTTTACGCAATGCTTTGGCTTCAATTTGACGAATGCGTTCACGGGTCACTTTAAATTCTTTTCCCACCTCTTCCAAGGTGCGTGTGCGTCCATCTTCAATGCCAAAACGCAACTTCAATACCATTGCCTCACGGGGAGTCAAAGTGGCAAGCACTTCTACAAGCTGTTCTTTCAAAAGAGTGAAAGAAGCAGCTTCCGCAGGCTCAGAGGCATCTTCATCTGGGATAAAATCACCCAGATGGCTGTCCTCCTCCTCACCAATAGGGGTTTCCAGGGAGACAGGCTCCTGTGCAATCTTCAGGATTTCACGAACCCGCTCCACAGGCATGGACATTTCTTCTGCAATTTCTTCAGGGGAGGGGTCATGTCCCAACTCCTGTAGTAGCTGACGGGAAACGCGGATGACCTTGTTAATGGTTTCTACCATATGAACTGGGATGCGGATGGTACGGGCCTGGTCTGCAATGGCGCGGGTGATGGCCTGACGAATCCACCATGTGGCATACGTGGAGAATTTATAACCTTTTGTATAGTCAAACTTTTCCACAGCCTTAATCAGACCCAAGTTACCTTCCTGAATCAGGTCCAGAAACTGCATGCCACGCCCCACATAGCGTTTGGCAATGGATACCACCAGACGGAGGTTTGCCTCAGCCAGACGCTTCTTAGCGCGATCCCCTCGGCTAATGGCCCGATTCAATTCACGGCGCACATCGTCAGGGATTTCTTCCCCAGCGGCTTCCAGTTCCTCCAGCTGGGCTTTGGCAGCATTACCAGCTCCCATTGCCTGTGCCAAATCAATTTCTTCATCAGAGGAGAGGAGGTTTACTTTGCCAATTTCCTTGAGATACATACGTACAGGGTCGTCTGTACCAAAGGAATCCACCATAGTGTTGGGGTCCACAATATCTTCGTCGCTGATGTCCTCCATTGCTTCCAGAGGTGGGTCTATATCGTCGGGAAGCTCAGGAATATAGTCTTCTCCTACTGTATCAATACCCAGATTTTCAAGGGTATCATAGATTTTATCCATTTGCTCGGATTCTAGATCCATATCCTCCAGGACATCCATCAATTCAGTGGAGGAGAGGTTGCCTTTCTTTTTACCCCGCTCAATCAGGTCGCTGAGCTTTTCTGAGCCAGCAACCCCCTCTACCACTTTCATGATTTCCACCTTGCCTGCTTCCATGCGGGCCTGTACTTCCTGGCTGGGAGGTGTGGTCTTGGTATTGCGGTTTGGAGTAGATGGTGTGCGTTTTTCCAGTACCATTGTCACACCGTTGTGCTGGGTTTCAATTAAGGTGGGCTTGTCTTTCTTACTCATGGTTGATCCTCCATATATGCTTTCTTTTGTAGGGTTTTCCGTTTGGTTTCAATTAAAAGTTGTATATCATCTGTATGAGTACGTTTGAGTGCCTCCTCCTGAACAATGCTGATATAGTTAGAAAGAGACTGATGGCTGTTGGCAAGTGATTCTGGCTGGCTGATAACATAGGTCAGATGGTCCATCTCTTGGGCGTTCAGATCCATCGCTAAAGTGGCAAGCTGTGTAGAGAGAGCCGCTTTTGCACGTTCCATCAGCAGTTGATAGGCTTTTGCCAGCAGGGGAGAAGAAAACTGTTTGGCATCCAAGTGGGTAAGTGAGGAATGGATTGACGGGTCCAACACAAGTAGACGTATAATCCCCTCCTCAGCACGGGCAGAGCGAAAGTTTTCGTAATGAAATTCCCGCAACTTGGGTTGTAGTGATGTGGCAGGTGTTAAAACTTGCCGTTCTTTTTGACGCTGAGACTGTTTGACACGTTGTTGAAATGCTTTTTTGATTTCATATGACATTGCCTCTGAGGAGATACCAGCCATAGCCGCAGCATGATTGCCATAAACTTCACGTTCCACTGCACTGGACAGGGTGGAGAGCATTTGCGCTGCTTCATGCAGAAAAGCAACTTTTTGGTTGTCATCTTCCATTTGATATTTTTTTTGGATTTGATGCAGGCGATAATCCACCTGATTTTCACTCTGTTCCAGCAGATGGGAGAAGGCATCACGACCAAACTGTTTGATGTATTCATCTGGATCTTTGGCACCAGTCATCCGAAGAACACGAACTTGAAGCCCAGCCTTTTCTAGGAGAGGAATGGCACGTTGTGCGGCGGATACCCCAGCAGTATCACTATCATAGGACAAAATTGCATGGTGGAAGTATCGGGATAACAGTTGGGCGTGTTCCTGTGTGAGAGAAGTGCCTAGGGAAGCGACTGCATTGTCAAAGCCAGCCTGATGAAGAGTGATAGTGTCCATATACCCTTCTGTTAGAATCACAGTGTCAGATTTGGATTTTTTTGCAATATTCAGGGCAAATACATTGCGGCTTTTGTTATAGACAAAGGAGTCTGGCGAATTCAGATATTTAGGGGTGCTGTCATCCATCACACGACCACCAAACCCAATGACATCACCACGCACATCAATGATGGGAAAGATCACACGATTCCGAAATCGGTCATAAATCCGTCCATCCTGATTACTGACAGCCAAACCAGCATCCAGCAAGTCCCGCTTGTCATACCCCTGTTTGGAAAGTTCCAAAATAAGCGCATCCCAGGAATTTGGTGCAAACCCCAAACCAAATCGAGTAAGGGTGCCACGGGAAAGCCCTCTATTTTGTAAATAGGATAGGGCATGTTCTCCCTCTGATGCGTGAAGCCAGCGATGAAATGCCCGAGCAGCCTCTCTGTTGATGGTAAGCAGTTTCTCACGACGCTCTTTCATGCCGGTAGAATAGGTGTTGCGCTCAGGAACTTCCATGCCTGCACGTTTTGACAACAGGACAACAGCATCCCAAAAGGGGAGGTTCTCCATTTCCATCACAAAGTTGATGGCACCCCCCCCTTTGCCACAGCCAAAACATTTAAAAATCTGTTTATCGGCTGAGACGGAAAAGGACGGCGTTTTTTCTGAGTGGAACGGACATAACCCCCAGTAGTTGCGCCCCTTCTTGGTAAGTCGAACGGTTTCTGATACAAGGTCCACCAGATCAGTGCGTGCAATGAGTTCATCAAGAAAACGTTCTGGAACTGCCATAGGACCCTCACTTTCTATCCATTGGTATAAAATATGTGATGCAACAGCTTATACTATAGTTATACGAAAAAAGAACGAAAATTCCTTCTGGAATAAAAAATTTTTTATAAAGGAGGTGCTATGGGCTAATTGGGTAGAAAAAGGGAATCAGTGGGCAGACTTGTGGGAGAAAAAGAGGATAAATACAATGGCACAGATTGCCATCAGATAGCAGTAAAACATGTAAGGAACAATCTTGACAGCAGACACACCAGTTCCAGCAGAAGCATAGAGAAGCTGTGCACCAAAGGGGATAATGCCTTGCATTACAGAAGCGAAAATATCTAGTAGAGAGGCGGTACGTCTGGGATCGATGTCATACTCATCACTGATTTCTTTTGCAATGGAACCAGCCATGACAATCGCCACAGTGTTGTTAGCGGTAGCTACATCGATGGCAGCCACCAGACCGCCAATGCCAAGCTGGGCACCTTTCTGTGTTTTGACTTGGCTGCGAATGAAGGAGATTAGCCATTCAATACCACCATGTTCTTTTACAAGAGCACCAATACAGGATACAATAATAGAAATGACAGTAATGTCATACATACTGGTGACACCAGTACCCATTACAGCAAAAATCTGTGTCCATGCAAATGCACCTGTGGCAACACCTACTACAAGGCTCATCACTGCCCCAACCATTAAAATCAAAAATACATTGATACCCAACAATGCACCAATCAGAACCACAAGGTAGGGGAGCACCTTCCATACACTAAAGGGGGCAACATCTACCTGTCCACCGCCACCCCAGGTAAGGGCGAGGAAAATAATCAGTGTTACAATTGCAGCAGGCAGTACAATGCAGAAGTTCATGCGGAATTTATCTTTCATGGCACAGCCCTGTGTACGCACTGCTGCAATGGTAGTATCTGAAATCATGGACAGATTATCTCCGAACATAGCACCAGATGCCACAGCAGCGATGCACAACACAAGCTCAAAACCAGTTGCCTCACTCATAGAGACGGCAAAAGGAGCCAGTGCGGAAATGGTGCCAACAGAAGTGCCCATAGAGAGCGATACAAAACAGGCAATCAAAAAGAGACCAGCAACCGCACATTGGCTGGGTAAGAAAGTGAGAAACAGACTGACTGTACTGTCAGCACCGCCAGCGGCAGAAATCGCACCAGAAAATGCACCAGCAGCCAGAAAGACCAGACACATGGTTAAAATGTTTTCATCTGCCAGACCATGCGCCATGACCTTTAATTTACTGTTGAAATCCAGCTTTGGATTCTGGAAACAGGCAACAGCCAATGCAATGAGGAAAACCACAATGGCAGGGGTTTGATAAAACCCTTGGGGAATTTTTAATACATACTCAAAAAGGATACCACAGCCCAGATAAACCACCAAGAATACAATGATAGGCAGCAATGCGGCGGCATTCCCTTTTTTTAGATTGGAATCCATAGAAGATACCTCCCATTCTCAAAACATATATCACTCTATTTTAAATAAGATTGAGAATTCTGTCAACAAAAATGTTTTTATACATAGAATATGGGGGGTGACAAGATGGAACGACAGCAACAATTCCTGACAGAGAACGATTGTTATAAAGCAGGAAGATTGATACAACCCAAAGGCATCATGATTCATTCTGTGGGTGTGGCACAGCCAAACCCAGATATTTTTATCCATCAGTGGAATCAAAGTAAGGTACCAGTTTGTGTTCATGCATTTGTAACAGACAGCAAAGTGGTACAGACTTTGCCGTGGAACTACAGAGGCTGGCACTGTGGCAGTGGCGTGAATGGCAGTGCCAACAACACCCATATCTCCATTGAATGCTGTGAGCCAAGTGGGCACACCTATCAGGGGGGGACCATGATAGGGTATAATGTGGAACGCAATCAGCCCTTTTTTCAGAAATTGTATGATAATTTGGTGAAACTATGTGCAAATCTCTGCCAAGAATTTAAGTTAAACCCGTTACAAGAGGGAGTTTTAATTTGTCATGCAGAGGGATTTCAAAAGGGGATCGCCAGCAATCATGCAGATGTGTTGCAGTGGTGGCCAAAGCATAACATGACTATGGAACAGTTCCGTAGAGATGTGCAGGACGAATTAGAAGGGGATGAAGATATGACACAGGAAAAATTCAATGAGATGATGACAGCCTATCTGGAACAGAGAGGGGTAAAGGCACCTGCTGGATGGTCGGAGCAGGCAAGAGGCTGGGCAGAGGGGCTGGGTGTGATTTCCGGTGATGCTGGAGGAAAAAAACGGTATGCCTCCTTTGCAACTAGAGAGGAAATTGTGCAGATGTTGTATCAGATTTTTAAAAATTTCAAGGCATAATGAAAACAGCGAGATAGGGAATCATCCCTATCTCGCTCATATTGTGGATTACGCTAAGATTTCCTGCTCCAAGTCCTGAAGCATCAAATCCAGTGCAGTAATGCCACCTTCTGCTGTGTACCATACGGATGGATGGGAGAGGTAAACAATATGCCCATTTTGATAGGCATCTGTACCCATGACCAGCTCATTTTCCATAATTTCCTGTGCCAGCTTTGCACCCTCTGTGGCAATGGCTGCATCACGGTCAAGTACAAAAATATAATTAGGGTTCTTTTCTACCACAAATTCAAAAGAAGCCTCATTTCCGTGGGTAGAAGTGGAAAGGGTGTTGTCTACACCAATGTTTTCAAATCCAATTTCCCGTCCAATGATGGAGCAACGACCATCGTTGCCTAGAATGTTAAAGCTTCCACTTGTGACCATGCCTACAATGGCAGTTTGTCCCTGTGCAGCCTGAGAAAGTGCATCAATTCGAGCTTCAAATCCAGAAACAAGAGTGTCAACTTGGGACTCCAGACCAAAGAGAGAAGCAACTGTGCGTGCATTGTTGGATACACTTTCTATAACGCCCACCTCAGTGTCCACAGACAGATAAATAACAGGGGCAATTTCACTCAAAGCGTCGTAACTCTCAGCCAGTCGACCACCAATAAAAATTACATCTGGGTCACATGCCATAATTGCCTCTAAATCTGCTTCTTTGATGGTTCCTAAATTGGCAACAGAATCAGTCATATAGCTTTGCAGATAGTCCATACTGGTGGAGGCACTGCCTACCACACGATCCCCTACACCCAACGCATCCAAAATATCCAGAGATGCCATATCCAACACGGCGATTCTTTGAGGGTCATAGACCACATCTACGGTGGTTTCTGTTTTGTTGGCGTTTAGAGTGGGAATGGATATGGTAGTTGGTGTGTCCTCTTGTGCAGAGCTGGAAAGAGTAGTTGCTCCAGAAGTGGAACAGGCAGCAAGACAGGCAGTGAGACCAAGAGCCATAGCCAGTGTGGTGATTTTTTTCATACAAAATGCTCCTTTTCTTTAAAAAGTACTGAAAATAGGGTTAGTAATAAATAGAGAGGGGTTTTCCCTCAATATTCATGATTTCAAAATCTACCTGATAGATGTCAGACAGATTTTCTTTTGTGATGACTTCCTTTACCGTTCCAAATTTGGCAATCTGTCCATTTTTAAAGGCACAGATGTAGTCAGAGTAGAAGGCGGCATAGTTGATTTCGTGCAATACAAGAATTACCGTTTTTCCCAGTTCATCACAGAGACGGCGAACAATTTTCATCATGTTGGTGGCGTGGTAGATGTCCAAATTGTTGGTTGGTTCATCCAGCAGTACATATTCTGTGTCCTGTGCGATGACCATAGCAATCAGTGCCCGCTGCCGCTGACCACCAGATAGCTCATCCAAAAAGCGGTCTTGAAAGTCCTCCAATTCCATATAAGAAATGGCACGGTTGATAATATCTATATCTTTTTCTGTCATGCGGTTGCCAGAGTGGGGAAAGCGACCAAAAGTAATCAATTCCCGCACAGTCAATTTCATTTGAATGTTGTTGGTTTGAGTGAGAATGGCAAGCCGTTTGGAAAGTTCCCTGCTGTTCCATTTCTGCAATTCCTGTCCCTCAAAGTGAATCATGCCACTGTCATGGGCAACCAGACGGGAAATCATTCCCATGACTGTGGATTTGCCTGCACCATTGGGACCAATAAAAGAAATGACTTTTTTCTTTGGTATTTCAAAGCTGACAGAATCTACAACGGTTTTTTCACCGTATTGTTTGGTTAAGGAACTGACTTTCATGATATTACACCTTCTTTTGTGTGAGTAATAAGTAGAGGAAATAGAGACCACCGCCAACAGTGATAAAAACACTGACTGGAACCTGATAGGAGTAGAGGTGCTCCACTATAAGCTGACCACCCACCAGCACAACCATACCAAACAGGGTAGAGCCAAGGATCAGTTGTGTGTGGCGATAGGTTTTCAACAGTTGACGAGACAGATTGGCAATAATCAAGCCCAAAAAAGAGACAGGACCAACCATTGCTGTGGCAATGGCAATACATAGAGTGACACCTAATAGTAGCCGTCGAATACAGGTGTCATAATCAATGCCCAGATTGATTGCCTGTGCCTTTCCCAGTGTTAGCACATCCAGCAGAGCCAATTCTTTGCGCAAAGCAAAGACCAGAGCAGCCAGTAACAGGGTGGCAAACAGAAGGATTTCAGAGTTGATATTCTGAAAGCTGGCAACGAGAGACACCAGAAGTGCATCATATTCATTTGGGTCCATAACTCTGGTCAAAGTGGTTTGAATACTGCCAAAAAAGGAGGTCAACACAGTACCAACCAACAGAACATATAGTACATTGTGTTTTGTCTTTTTAAATAAGTAGCTGTAAATGATGGTGGCAGCAATCCCCATTAAAATTACATCAACCGCAAAGGAAAGATTTGCGTTGACAGCCAGGAAACTGCCTGAACCTGCAAAAAAAATAACAGCGGTATGGATGAGAGTATAGAGAGAGTTCATCCCCAAAAGACAGGGGGTTACAATGGTATTGTTGATGATAGATTGAAATACAATGGAGGCTCCACCAATAGCAAGAGCAGTCAGGAGCATAGCATACAATTTGGGGGCACGTAAATTGAGTGCATAGTGCAGCAATTTGGGATTTTCAAACTGCACCCGAACCAACAGATACCCAATGGCACATAGGATCACAAGGGCAGTCATAACCCACAATTTACGGCGATTTGCTAAAATTGCAGGGGTCATAGTTGGGGTTCTCCTTCCTTTTGGATTGGCATAGCACAGCAGTGGGTGGATGGTGCGCCAAACCGAATGGCTTTGCGCCCATGTTGCAGACGGTAGAGCAATAGCCCAATAAAAATGACACTGCCTAAAATACCGATGATCAATTCAATGGGCAGTTCATAGGGGTAGATGACAACACGCCCAATCATGTCACACACCAGCACAAAGATGGCACCAAATAGGGCAGTATCCACCAAAGTTCCCCGGATTTTGTCACCCTTGAACATAGATACAATGTTGGGAACAATCAGACCAATATAGGAAATGGCACCCACAACCACCACAATGCTGGCAGTAATCATAGCTGCAATGGTCAGTCCCATAAACAGAATCAGGTTATATGGAACGCCAAGATTATGGGAAAAATCCTTTCCCAAACCGACAATGTTAAAGTGATTGGCAAAGATAAACGCCAGTACAACAAGGGGGAGAGTAATCCACACAATTTCATATCGACCTTTGATGACCAGAGAGAAATGACCTACCAGCCATGAGGAGAGAGCCTGTGTCATTTCAAACTGGTAGGCGAGATAGCTGGTAATGCCACCAATTACATTTCCAAACATAATACCAACCAGAGGGACCATGACAACATCCTTGAACTGGATGCGTTGAATAAACCACACAAACACCCAAGTACCCAAAATGGCAAAGGTAAAGGCAAACAAAGCACGCCCCCAAAGAGTAGAGTTGGGCATAAAAAGCAGTGCCAATAAAATTCCTAGCTGGGCAGAAGAAATGGTTGCACCAGTGGTGGGAGACACAAATTTATTGCTACAGAGTTGTTGCATCATTAGACCGGCTACACTCATACCAACGCCAGTACATAAGATGGCAAGCAGACGGGGTAATCTGGACACAAGTAAAATTTGAAGCTGCGTGAAATCACCAGATAGCAATTGTGCAGGTGTCAAGTCAATCACCCCAATAAAAAGGGATGCAATAGACAACACCAAAAGCACAAAAGACAAAAGAACAGTAGAACGGGTTAGTTTCAAAAAAATCCTCCTTACTATGGTTAGGAATAGCTAACTGATTGTCAGAAAGAAAGGTGGAATAACCCACCTGTTTACTAGACTATTGTATCACAGAAGTTAGCATATGACAACCAACAAAATAAACAAAAGCATTTTGCAAAAAATGCTGAAAATAGGAAAGAACCCACAGCAAATACTTACTGTGGGTTAAAAATATTATAAACCTTCAATGAGATTGACCAGAAGATAACCGCCATCAATATTGACTTCCTGAATAAATTGAGGCACAGCAGGAATCATCATCTCACGTTCTCCACCCCGTACCACATACACATGATTGGCAGGGAGGGTGAGTACATCGGCAATCTGCCCTAAAACATGGTTGTCTTTTGCATCCCGTACTTCCAAGCCCATCAAATCGGCAATAAAAAAGCTGCCTTCTGGTAGGTTTGGATCCTTGCGGTCAATATAGAGAATGGCATTGCGCATTGCCAGTGCTCCATTCACATCAGTAATCCCTTCCAATTTCAGAATTACCATGTTTTTATGGACACGGGCACGTTCTACATGAATGGGGAAGTGGTTTTGATCTACATAGAGGGTTTTGAATTGACATAAAAAATCGGGGGAATCGGCCCAAGGCTGTACACGAACCTCACCCATAAGACCGTGTACATTTGTTACCTTTCCTACCTCTAAATATTGTTGCTTCATATTGAGAAAACCTCCTGATGAATACAAAAAATCTCCTGCTGCGCAAGTTGCAGACAGGAGACTCTTGCGAAAGATAGCTTTAGTCGACGATCTCCACAGAAACACGCTGACCGGAGCGTTGTGCCACGGAGCGGATCAAGGTGCGGATCTCTTTGGCGATACGGCCTTGACGACCAATGACCTTACCAGTATCGTCTGGAGCAACACGAAGTTCCAGAATGGTTTCACCATTGGCATCAATCTGAGTAACAGACACCTGTTCAGGATGCTCTACCAGATTTTGAGCCACATAGGTCAGAAGTTCTTTCATCCTGTAAGACCTCCAGCCTTAGAGTGCATTCGCCTTTTTCAGCAGATTGCGAACGGTCTCAGTGGGCTGAGCACCGGTCTTGATCCAAGCCTGAGCACGATCCACATCAACCTTCAGTTCAGCGGGGTTAGCAACGGGGTTGTAGGTGCCGATCTCCTCGATGAAACGACCATCACGGGGATAACGGGAGTCAGCAACCACAATGCGATAGAAGGGAGCCTTCTTAGCACCCATACGGCGCAGTCTGATTTTAACCATGTCAATTCACCTCCAAATGAAGTTCTGTTTTGTATATATGGAAAACGTCAGAGACGCTTTACCAGCAAATTGGAATCAGAAGGGGAGTCCGGGAAATCCGCCTCCACCCATACCGGGGAAACCTTTTGCCTTTTTACCCATAAGTTTACGCATATTTCTAGGCATTTTTCCACCAGAAAACTGCTTTGTCAGGGTCTGGAGCATGTCAAACTGTTTGAGCAGTCGATTCACATCTACCACCTGTGTGCCAGAACCAGCAGCAATTCTCTTTTTACGGCTGGAATTGAGCATATCTGGATTTTCCCGCTCCATCGGTGTCATAGATTGGATGATTGCCTCCATTTTCTTAAAGACATCAGTCTCCATGGAGACACCTTCCAAATCAGACGCTTTCACCCCGGGCAGCATACCCAGCAGCTCCGTCATAGAGCCCATGCCTTTGAGCTGAACCAATTGTTCATAAAAATCAGTCAGCGTAAATTTGTTTTTACGCAGCTTTTCCTGCAACTCCAGTGCCTTTTGTTGGTCAAAGTTCTGTTCTGCCTTCTCAATCAGGGACAGCACATCACCCATACCCAAAATGCGGCTTGCCATGCGGTCAGGGTGGAATACTTCAATCTGATCCAGCTTCTCTCCCACACCGGCAAATTTAATGGGTTTTCCGGTCACAGCACGAATGGAAAGAGCAGCACCGCCTCTTGCATCGCCATCCAGCTTGGTCAGCAGTACACCATCAATGTCCAGTGCATCGTCAAAGGCTTTGGCAGCATTGACAGCGTCCTGACCAATCATGGCATCTACCACCAACAGAATTTCAGTTGGCTCCACCGTTGCCTTTATGGTGCGCAGTTCGTTCATCAATTCTTCATCTACATGGAGACGTCCAGCGGTGTCCAAAAAGACTATATCATTTCCATGTTTTTTTGCATGTTCAATGGCAGCTTTGGCAATTTCCACTGGATTGGTCTGTCCCATCTGAAAAACGGGGATATCCAGCTGCTGTCCAACTACTTCCAACTGATGAATTGCAGCTGGGCGGTAGATGTCACAGGCAGCCAACAGGGGGCGTTTGCCTTCTTTCCGCTTCATCAGACCTGCCAGCTTTGCACAGTTTGTGGTCTTACCAGCACCCTGTAAACCCACCATCATCACAACGGTAGGGGGCTTGGGAGAAATAGTCAGCTTTGTAGTGGAACCACCCATTAATTCAGTGAGTTCCTGATTGACAATTTTGACAATCATCTGAGCAGGGGACAATGCTTCCAATACATCGCTGCCCACTGCCTTCTCCGTCACCTGAGCAATAAATTGCTTGACCACTTTGTAACTGACGTCGGCTTCCAGCAGAGCCAGACGGATTTCTCGCATGGCTTCCTTGACATCTGCTTCTGAAAGACGCCCTTTGCCACGCAACTTTTTAAATGCAGCCGAGAGCTTTTCGGTCAATCCCTCAAATGCCATGGAGTCACCCCTTTTCTAACCGCTGTGAGATTTCAATAATCTTTGTTGCCAGAGCCTGAATGCGGTCATCCTCATAAAGGCTACTGCGCTCCAAAATCTGTTGGGCAGCAGCGTCTACCTGCTGCAACTGTTCACGCATGGCATGGAATCGCTGGATCAGCCCCGTTTTTTCCTCCAAGTCCATCAATATGGACTCTGCACGTACAATGACATCACGTACACCCTGACGGGTGATCCCGCTGTTTTCAGCAATCTCACCCAGAGATAGATCCTCATTGTAGTAGAGGTCATAAAACTCTTTCTGGCGTTGGGTTAGTACATCGCCGTAGAAGTCAAAGAGAAGGGACATCTGATAAGCCTGACTTTTCAATGGAAGCCCTCCTTTGTGATTCGCTGTAAAGTTGAAACGCTTTACAAGCAAGAATCTTAGCATAAACAAGACCATTTGTCAATCTTTAATTTCTATACAAAATTCTCTATATTTTGTGGCATAATCCATGGAAAAATGGACATCCTCTCCAAAGAGTATGGAAGCAATACGATAAATTATCAGGAACCTTTTGCATTTCCATTCCATTCGTGGTATGATAACACGAATTCTATCACTATGACATAAGAAAGGAAGAGTACGATGACCCAAGTGACACGGCAGGAACTATGGCCTGGAGTGTGGCTGCGTACCATCCACACACATAAATTCAAGAGCTCTTATATGAGTGTAACCTTGTTGACAGAACTGAAACAGGAGACCGCATCAGAATATGCATTGATTCCCTATGTGCTGCGCCGTGGCACAAAAAATCATCCAAATTTAGAAGCAATTTCTGCCGCACTGGATGAGTTATATGGAGGAGCCATTGAACCAGTGGTGCGGAAAAAAGGGGAGACTCAATGTATCGGCTTTGTGGGCAGTTTTCTGGATGATGCCTATACATTAAATGGAGAATCCATTCTGGAACAGGCAATGGGGTTGATGGGGGAACTCCTATTGGAGCCATGCCAACAGGATGGAGGATTTTTGACCAGCTATTTTGAAGGGGAAAAAAGAAATCTCATTGATAAAATCCGCAGCCAAATGAATGATAAGCGATACTATGCTGTAAACCGTATGACCCAGCTCATGTGTCAACAAGAGGCATTTGGAGTAGATAAGTTGGGTAGTGAACAGACCGCTGAGACCATTTCAGAAAAAGGGCTGTTTGCCGCTTATGAACGGCTTTTAGACACTGCAGCTGTAGAACTCTACTACTGTGGTTCTGCCCCACATCATCAGGTGGAGCAAATTGCCAGAACCGTATTTGCACAGTTGAACAGCCATACCCAGCGGATACAGCCTGACTGCGATGTAAGAATCCATGCACCTGTGGAGCCTCAACGGATACAGGAGCGGATGGAGGTATCACAGGGAAAACTGGCAATGGGGTTCCGAACAGGTGGAATGACCTGCTGGGAGGAAGAATATCCTGCTCTTTTGCTATGCAATTCGATTTTTGGTGGTAGTACCATGTCAAAACTCTTTTTGAATGTACGAGAAAAATTATCTCTGTGTTACTATGCCAGTTCTACGTTAGAAAAAATGAAAGGGATTTTGCTGGTATCCTCTGGGATTGAATTTGAAAAATATGAGCAGGCAAAGTCGGAAATTTTGGCACAGCTCAGGGCGATTTGTGCAGGTGAAATAGAGGACTGGGAACTGGAAGGAGCCAGAAGAACACTGGTGGGAACTTATCTGGCTGCACTGGACAGTCAGAACCAACTGGAGGAATATTGGCTGGGACAGTCTGTGGCTGGACTGGAGGAAAATCTGAATGAGATTGCAAACAGAGTGGAGCAGGTGACAAAGGAACAAGTGGTGGCAGTTGCCCAGAAGTTAGAGTTAGATACCATTTACTTTTTGCAGGGAATGGAGGGATAAGTACAATGGAAAAGCAGGATTTTACCAGACTGGGTGAGCGGATGTACACCACCATTTTAAACAATGGTCTCCCTGTCTATGTGTTTCCAAAACCGGATTTTCAAAAGAAATATGCTTTTTTTGCCACAAATTATGGTGGTATGGATATGCGGTTCTGTCTGGATGGAACATGGCATGATACGCCGGCTGGTGTGGCGCACTATCTGGAGCATAAAATGTTTGATACAAAAGAGGGAAATGCCCTCCAACAGTTAGCACAAAATGGAGCTTCTCCCAATGCCTTTACTTCCAATGGAATCACAGGATATTATTTTGAGACAACCCAAAAGTTTGAAGAAAATCTGAGTATTTTGTTGTCTTTTGTGTCCATTCCCTACTTTACTGAAGAGAGTGTAGCCAAGGAACAGGGCATTATTGGGCAGGAAATTGGTATGATTGAAGATAACCCTGATTGGCGTGTTTTCAATAATCTGATGAAAGGGCTTTACCAATATCACCCAATAAGAGAGAGTGTAGCAGGGTCAAAGGAATCCATTGCTCAGATTACTGCCCAGACTTTATATGAGTGCCATCAGGCATTTTACTGCCCTGCAAATATGGTGCTGTGTGTGGCAGGTGATGTGGAGCCAGAACAGATTGTAGAAATTGCAGAACGAGTTTTACCCAAAGAGGCTGGTGTGGTTGCCCAAAAGGACTATGGGCTTGCAGAAGGCAATACAGTGGCACAGAGGGAATATACAGAAAAAATGGAAGTCTCTGCCCCCATGTTCCAAATTGGCTTTAAGGGGGATGCACCCAAACATGGGGAAGAGGGTATGCGTCAGGAGCTGATGGGGGACCTTGCCTGTGAGGTATTGCTGGGCAATTCCACCCCACTTTATGCAAGACTCTATGAGCAGGGACTTATCAACCGCAACTTCAGCTATGGATACTATGGAGTTAATGGTGCTGCCTTTTTGGTTGCAGGAGGGGAATCCAAAGACCCAAGAGCGGTACAGAGAGAGATATTTTCTGAGACAGAGCGAATTGCCAGAGAGGGAGTGGAACAATCTCTGTGGGAACGAATTAAAAAAGGGGTTTATGGAAACAAGGTGCGCAGTTTGAACTCTTTTGAAAATCTCTGCATTGGACAGGCACAATCGTTCTTTATGGGGACCAATTTTTTGGAGTTTCCTCAGGTCTATGAGAGTATTCAAAAAGAGGATGTGGAACAACTACTTCAGACATGGGTACAGCCAGAGCGCACAACCCTTTCCATGATTGTGCCAATGGAGGGCAGTGGAGCATGAATGTGGTTTCCTTTCCTGGACTGGGAATAGAGTTGACCTTAAACCGAGTGGCGTTTGAGTTGTTTGGTCGTCCTGTCTATTGGTATGGTGTGATTATTGGCTGTGGGCTACTGTTGGCAGCCTATCTGTGTTCCCGATGGGCTCCCAGATTTGGCATTGCAGGAGATACAGTTTATGATATGTTGCTCTATGCAGTGCCGATTGCCATTCTTTCCATCCGCATTTATTATGTGGTATTTAATTTAGAACAGTATAAAAATGGGGATGGCTCCCTGAACTGGGCAGCTATCCTACGGTACAGCGACGGGGGACTTGCCATTTATGGAGGCATTATTTCTTCCATTGTGGTACTTCTCATTTTCTGCAAAGTGAAACACATCAATTTTATGGCGTTTGCAGATGTGGGAGTACATGGTTTGCTCATTGGACAGCTTATCGGTCGATGGGGCAATTTTATGAATGTGGAAGCATATGGTTCTGTGACTGCATTGCCTTGGCGTATGTGTGCGCCATCTATTGCAGAAGATATGCTGAGACAAGGATATGTGGATGAAATCGGATATCAGGCAATTTTAGATGGTACATTGGGGGTACATCCCACCTTTTTCTATGAATCTTTTTGGAATTTTATAGGGTTAATTCTAATCTATCAAATAGGCAAGCGTTGGAGACGGTATGATGGAGAGTGTTTTTTGTTTTACCTCGCATGGTATGGTCTGGGACGTGGTTGGATTGAGGGATTGCGGACAGATAGTTTGTACTTCTTTGGTCTGGAACTGTTTGGTATTCCGATTCGCGTATCGCAAATGGTTGCAATTTTATGTTTTTTGGTGGCAGGGGCAATTTTGCTCATTCAGGCGTTTCGCCCACATGACCGTGAAATGCTCTATGTCAACCGTATCAAACAACAGAAAAACCAGCAAAAGTAGAGGAGAAATGAGACAATGGCAGCAGTGGTTATGAACGGAAAAGCGTTGGCAGCAAAGGTCAAGCAGGAGGTCAAGGAGCGGGTGTCCCAGATGGAACAAAAACCTGGTCTTGCAGTGGTACTGGTGGGGGATAACCCCGCTTCGCATGTATATGCCAACGGAAAACGCAGAGACTGTGAGGAATGTGGAATCTACAGTGAAGAATACATGGTACCAGAGACCATATCACAGGACGAGTTTGTATCTCTGCTGGAAGAATTGAACCAGCGTGAAGACATTGATGGGATTTTGATTCAGCTTCCACTGTCAGAACATCTGGATGAGAAACAGATTTTGTTGACCATTCGACCAGATAAAGATGTGGACTGTTTCCATCCTTATAATATGGGACGACTGACAGAAGGGGAGGAGGGTGTTTATCCCTGTACTCCAGCGGGTGTGATGCGGATTTTGAAAGAGTACAACATTGACCCATCAGGAAAATACTGTGTGGTGATTGGTCGTTCCAACATTGTGGGAAAACCACAGGCACTGATGATGATGCAAGCCAATGCAACAGTTACAGTTTGCCACACCAAGACACCTGATTTAAAAGCGGATTGTCTGCGGGCAGATATTATCATATCAGCAGCAGGAAAGCCCAATCTGGTAACAGCGGATATGGTAAAAGAGGGAGCGGTGGTAATTGATGTAGCAACCACACGCACAGAACAAGGTGGACTGTGCGGAGATGTGGATTATGAAGCAGTCGCCCAAAAGGCTTCCTACATCACACCAGTTCCCGGCGGTGTGGGACCGGTGACACGGGCTATGCTCATGGAAAATACATTGTATGCAGCAAGACTGCATGGAAAAAAATAATCGAAAAAGAGCTTGTGTGGAGAAAAAGCCACACAAGCTCTTTTTTGTTCTATTAACAGGGAGTGTGGCATAGGATAGAGCCAAAGGCAGGTGAACGAAAGATGTGTGAGCAATATGAACAGGTTCTTCAAGTGTTGCCAGTGAAACGCAGACAACAGGCGGCACTGGTACCACAGCATCAACAGGAGCAATGTGAAGAACTGCGTCTGAGATTGGGGCAGCCTATGAGCCTGTTGATACAGGAGGAAGAAATTTCCGTTGGAGATGAGCCTGTTTCCATGCAGGAACTGGAACAGGTTTTGGAAGTGGCAAGTCGTGCCTCTGTTCATACCGTTTTGGAACAAATTCGACAGGGATTCTTGACCTTAGATGGGGGACACCGCATGGGCATTTGTGGCACTGTGACTGTGCAGAATGGAAAAGTGGAACAGGTTCAGTGGCTGTCCTCCCTATCCATTCGCATTGCTCGCTCCATCAGAGGGGCAGCCGTTCCAGTGCGAGAGGGATTGCTGAGACCAGATAAAACCCTCTATTCCACCTTGATTGTGTCCCCACCTGGATATGGAAAGACCACGCTTTTACGGGATTTGATTCGTATGGCAGCCAGTGGGGAGGGAATGCGCCCGCAAAGAGTGGGGATTGCAGATGAGAGAGGAGAACTGGCAGCTTTGAGACAGGGAAAACCACAGCAGGATGTGGGATGGCTGAGTGATGTGATGGATGGTTGCCCCAAAGGGCTTGCCGCTATGTTGTTGTTGCGTGCCATGAATCCTCAGATTTTGGCAATGGATGAAATTACTGCGTCAGAAGATGTGGAAGCAATGGTACAGGCGTGTGGCTGCGGTGTGACCTTACTTTCCACAGCACACGGAAGGGATAAACAGGATTTGTGCTCCAGACCTCTTTACAAAATCCTGCTGGAACAGCATATATTTGAACGATTTGTATTTATTTCCAAAGAACAGGGGAAACGTGTCTACAGAGTGGAGGAAATGTGGGAATGATTCGCTTATTGGGTGGTATTTTGGTGGCATCAGGGATGACGTTTCTGGGGTTTCGTGTTGCAAGAGAACTGACAGAGCGGGTTTACGGAATTGAAACTATGATAGATGGGTTAAATCAGCTCCGGCGTGAGTTAAAACAGAGGGGACGGGGCTTGCCAGAACTTTTGGAACAGCTCTCAGAGCAGACAGCTCTGCCAGCCGCCGCTTTGTTCCAACAGTGTGCACAGGGCTGCTGTCACTTGGATGAGAGAACTTTGGCAGAAAACTGGCAGGATGGAGTGAAAAAACTGCGTATTCTCAGCAGAGAAACACAGATGGCAATGGGTGCGCTGGGTGTTGTGCTGGGTCGTTATGAGGTTTCTGGGCAATGTGAGGCGATTACACAAGTTGTGACCATTTTAGAGGAGGAGAGGTCAAAGGCAAAAGAGGAACAGAGGCGGCTTGGAAAAGTTTATCAGGTCTTGGGTCTGACAGGAGGCACATTTCTCACAATTTTGCTGCTGTAAAGGGCTATGATAACCAAAGAGGAGGAAGCAGTGTGGAAGTGGATTTGATTTTTAAAATTGCTGCCATTGGAATTTTGGTGGCAGTGCTCAATCAGGTGCTGATACGGGCAGGACGGGATGAACAGGCGATGATGACCACGCTGGCAGGGCTTGTGGTGGTGCTGATGATGGTGGTGCAGGAGATTGCAAACCTGTTTCAGTTGGTAAAATCCCTGTTTCAGCTATGATAGAGTGGGTGGTGCATATCTCTGTGGTGGCTATTGTGGGTGTGGTGTGCAGTCTGGTACTGAAAAAACATACCCCAGAACTGGCTCTTCTGTTGATACTGATTGCTGGTATCTGGATGCTTTTGGCAGTTGCGGATGGGCTTGAGTCTATTTCAGAGTGGATGAACACATTAAGTGAATTGTCTGGTGTGGATCAGGAACTGTTGGAACCGGTTTTAAAAACGGTGATGATTGCAATTCTAACCAATATTACAGGAGAAGTGTGCCGTTGTGCTGGAGAAGGAGGTCTGGCTGCATTTGTGGAGACAGCGGGCACAATTGTTGCACTGACCGTTGCACTGCCTCTCATTGGTGGTGTGGTGGATTTGATGGTGGTGATACTGAAATGAGACAACTACTCTCTCTTGCAGTGCTGCTTTTTATGTGTATCACACCTAGTTTTGCCCAGGAGTGGTCTTTTCCACAAGTGGATGAAGTATATGATTGGGCACAGGACTATGGTGTAAGTGAAGAAGACGAATTAGGGAGTGGGATGCAAAGCATTGTGTCAGCAGGGTTGGAACAGGTGCAGACACTGGTAAAACGCAGTGTTGCCAGTGGAATGCGGATGCTGGCAGTGGTATTGCTGTGTGGATTGGCAGAGAGTATGATGCCATC
>CALWON010000031.1 GCA_944383165.1 uncultured Oscillospiraceae bacterium | reverse complement strand
GTCATCAGCTTCACAACACGGGCATTGGCAACGTCGCCCACCTGATAGGTGCTGGTGAACACAGTCCAGGGGTCCTGACTGTGATCCTTCATGCCCAGAGAAATCTTCTTCTTCTCCTTGTCAGCTGCAATGACATACACATCCACAGTGTCGCCTACCTTCACAACCTCGGAAGGATGCTTAATGCGGCTCCAGGACAGCTCAGAGATGTGAACCATGCCGTCCACACCACCGATGTCAACAAAGGCACCATAGGAAGTCAGGGACTTCACAGTACCAGTGTAGTGCTTGCCCTCCTCAATTTCAGCCCACACCTTCTCAGCAGCGGCAGCACGCTCAGCACGCTGAATCTTGCTGATGGAACCAACCACACGGCGGCGGGCACGGTTGACCTCTGTGATGATGAGGCGCACCTTCTGCTTGAGCAGGGTGTCCATGCTTGCCTCACGGGGCAGACCAGTCTGGGAAGCGGGAACAAAGACACGGATGCCCTTAACAGACACCACAATACCGCCCTTGTTGTCCTCAACCACAGTACCCTCTACCACAGTCTCATTCTCACGGGCAGCCTCAATCTCCTCCCAGCCCTTGACCACGTCAAGACGCTTCTTGGACAGGTTGACCACGCCCTCCTGATCGTTGACACGCACTACAAAGGTCTCAATCTCATCACCGATTTTGACCAGATCTTCCACCTTTGCGTTGGGGTCATCGGTCAGCTCAGAAGCTGCAATGTAGCCAGCGTGCTTGGTACCCAGGTCTACCTGTACCTCGGTAGGGCTGATTGCGATGACAGTACCAGTTACCTTATCCCCCGTATGCAAAGTTTTGATTGACTGCTCCAGCAATTCTGCAAAGGACTCGCCAACCTCCATGATTTCATTGCTCATTTTGTCACAAACCTCCTTTATTATCCACGCAGGTGTGGACGCACCTGCCGTGATACCGACAACATCCGCTTGAGAGAGCTTTTCTAAATCCAACTCGTCCGCACGTTCAACTCGATAGACATCCGAACAGGACTCCTGACAAATCTCCGCCAAGCGTTTTGTGTTGGAGCTTTTGCCATCCCCGATGACCACCATTTTATCGCACCGGGCAGCCAGTGAACTGGCCTCTCCCTGACGTTTTGATGTCGCTCCACATATTGTATCAAAAAATTCGGGACTTGTACACTCTTTTTTTGCTTTTTTCACGCAGTTATCCCATATTTTTCTGGTAGAAGTGGTTTGAGATACAAAGGTCAGGGGCATCTGTCCATGTGCAGGGGACAGATTGAGCCACTGCTCCAAGTCCTCCTCCCCAGATAAGACCACCGGATGTTCACACCACCCAGCAATTGCCATGACCTCTGGATGGTCAGGTGTGCCAATAATCACAGGCTGACGCCCTCTTTTTTCAGCATCTTCTACGATTTTATGAATATGGGTCACATTTGGACAGGTGGCATCTATGATGGTCGCGCCCCTTTTTTTGAGTGCTTCAAAGGTGTCCCTGCTCTCCCCATGAGAACGAATGATAACGGTGCTATTGGGTGGAATTTCCTCCACCGTGTTTGCTGTCTGTACCCCCAAGTCTGCCAACCGGCGAACTACATGGGTATTGTGGATGATAGAGCCAAGCATATAGCAGTTTCCTGTCTCTTTCGCCGCCTGTTCTGCCAGCTCCACTGCCCGCTTCACACCATAACAGAATCCTGCGGACTTTGCAAGAAGATACTTCACTCTGTTTCCCCTCCCAGTTGGTAAATCCGGTCCATCATATCGTTTGCAATGGTTTCCAGCTCCTCTGATGTAGCTTTTCGACCGGCAATCTGTGGGCTGTATGGTTCCCCAATAATCACAGGGGTGGGACGGAACCAGTATTTTTTTCTTGAAATGTAGACAGGCAGAATGGGGGAGTTGGTACGGGTGGCAAACAGGGCAGCACCACTTTTAGCAGATACCGCCTCTCCCTCATGTACCCTGGTGCCCTCTGGGAATACCAGTAATTTTTGATTGTTTCTCAGCCACTGCATCGCAGATTTTACAGCATGCACATCTGCATTGCCCCGGTCCACATAGATGACCCCCGCTTTTTCCAGTAACTTCCCGATCACTGGAATCTGAGACAATTCAATTTTTGCCATCGGGCGTATTTGATATTTCAGAGTAAATGCAAAACAGAGAAACAGTGGGTCAGATAAATCGGAGTGGTTTGCACAGATCACAGCGGAACCCTCTGGAATATGCTCCTTTCCCACCACACGCACCGGATGGAAGGGATAAAAAAACAGCCATACAATACGGTAAACCAACTGATAATAAAATGACATTTTCACAGAGACAGCCTCTCTCTCACCAGAGTTACCAGAGCATCCAAGCTCTCCTTTTGGTTCAAGGTTGTAGTATCCAGCACAACTGCATCTTCTGCCTGTCTCAATGGGGCAATGGGGCGGTTTTTATCCTGTTCATCCCGTTTGATAATGTCCTGTAATATCTGCTCCATTGGGGTGGTGTCCCCCTTCTGTTCCAGCTCCAGATACCGACGTCTTGCACGCTCCTCCGGTGAGGCAGTGAGATAAACTTTCACATCTGCATGGGGGAGTACCACCGTGCCAATATCCCGACCATCCATCACAACATCGTGTAAATTTGCCTGTTTTCTCTGTACTTCCAGCAAAAATGCCCGCACATTGGGATGTGCTGCCACCTGAGAGGTGATGGCAGAAATATAGTGTTCCCGAATGGCTGTGGTGACATCCTCTCCATTCAGGTACATATGCTGTAAGCCCTCTGCATCGTAGTCCATATGGACATCCATTTCTTCCAGACATTGGGGCTGTTCCAACACTTTGGAAACATCCTGTCCAGTACGATATAATCCCAGTGCTACTGTGCGGTAAATGGCTCCTGTATCTACATATCGAAAATTCAGTTGTTGTGCCATTGCCCGTGCCAGTGTGCTTTTTCCTGCGCCAGCAGGCCCATCAATGGCAACGCTTCTATGTTCCATAGTTCCTTCGCTCCTACTGTGATTTCTGCTCCATCTGGGTGGACTGCACATATAGGGCTGCCCCTTCCCCAGCGGCTCTGCCTGTTGCCCAGGCAATTTGCAGGTTAAACCCTCCTGTGTAGGCATCTACGTCCAGCAGTTCCCCACAGAGAAACAGCCCCTGCACCTTTTTGGACGCCATGGTTTTGGGGTCCACCTCTCCCACTTTGATTCCCCCAGAGGTGACAATCGCCTCTGCAATGGGGCGAGGTCCTTTGATGTGTATGGTCAGTGCCTTCAATGTGTCCAGCAGCCTGCGCCGCTCCCCTTTTGTCACATCGTGGGCTTTTCGTTCCGGTGGAATTTGTGCAAGGGACAGTACCACAGGGATCATCAGTCTTGGCACCAATGCCCCCATCACATTTTGCATATCCCGGTTGGACTGCTCAGACAGTTCCCGAACCAGCCTTGCATCCAGCGTCTGTTCCTCCAATGCCGGCTTTAAGTCAATCACAAAGGTATACTGTTCCTTTTGGTAGTCCCGCATATGGGCACTGGCACTGAGTACCAGAGGACCAGACACACCAAAGTGTGTAAACAGCAGTTCCCCTTGTTCGTGAAACAGTACCTTATTTTTCTGGTTTTTCACCTTTAGCGATACATTTTTCAGGGCAAGCCCCTGCATCTGACTGCAAAAATCCTCTACTGTTTCCAGTGGCACCAGAGATGGTTTGGGTTCTATAATGGTATGCCCCAATCTCTCTGCCATGGTATAGCCGTCCCCTGTGGAGCCGGTTGCAGGATAGGAAGCTCCCCCCGTTGCCAGAATCACTGCCTGACAGGGGTACTGTCCCAGCTCCCCTTTGACCCCGGTTATGGTTCCCTCTGGGGAGGTCACAAGTTCTACCACACGGTCTTTCAAAATCTGTATCTTTTTCCGTCTCAATTCACGCAGCAGTGCATCAATCACATCTGCCGCCTTGTCTGACTTGGGAAAGACACGATTACCCCGTTCCACTTTCAGTGGAACTCCCAATTTTTCAAAGAAACCCTCCACAAAAGAGGGCGGTGTGCGGGTCATGGCACCATATAGAAAACGGCTGTTGTGCGGGGTGTGTTCCAATACCTCCTGAGGGGAACAGTGGTTGGTCACATTACAGCGACCTTTTCCCGTAATGTAGAGCTTCCGTCCCACTTTCTCATTGCGCTCAATCAGACACACAGAGATACCGCAGTCACTGGCAGCCAGAGCTGCCATCATGCCTGCGGCACCTGCACCAATTACAATCAAATCTGCCATAGTTCACTGCTCGGATGCCTTTTCATAGACACCGTACTCCTCCCAAATCTGCTCCAAAGTCTGGAAGGTTTTGGAGAGATCCTCATTTTTCTTTCGGCTCACGGACACCAGCAGTGCATTGACAAGGCTCAGGGGCGCCACCAGAGAGTCCACAAAAGAGGCCATATCGCTGCGTGCCTTTAAGGTGTAGCGTGCAATGGCAGCTAGAGGGGATACCTCACTGTCTGTGATGGCAATGGTGGTGGCTCCACGGTCACGGGCAAAGCTCATGGCCTGCACTGCTCTGCTGGAATAGCGTGGAAAGCTGATGCCAATCACCACATCCCCTTCTCCCACACGCAGAATGCTCTCAAATACTTCACTGGCTGTATTGGCGGTGATCATCACCACATTGTCAAAAATCAGATTAAAATAGAAGCTGATAAAGGTGGCAATGGCAGCGGAGGAACGCACACCAATGATATAGATGCGGCGTGCATGCACAATGGCATCGCTGGCTTTTTCAAAGCTGTTGCGGTCAATTTCCTCCATAGTCATGCGTATTTTTTCAATATCAGACTGGAGCACCATATCCAATACATCCTGGTCCCCCATGCGGTCGTTTGCCACTTCAATTCTCTGCACTGAGGTCAACCGGTTGCGAATCATTTTTTGAAGGGATTTCTGCATACTGGGATAGCCGTCATACCCCAACTCTGCTGCAAAGCGCACCACAGTAGACTCACTCACATTCACCCGTTTGCCCAGTTTACTGGCGGTCATAAAGGCCGCCTTGTCATAAGATTCTAAGATGTAGTTGGCAATCCGCTTCTGTCCCTTGGAGAAGGTGCTCATATTCTCTTGGATGACTGCCAAAATGTCCCGATTCATTCCTTGTTCACTCCTGCTCTGTCCCCATTGGGGCACATTTCCTTCCTACCTATCATAACGACTTCTCTGAAAAATTGCAAGTTAAATTTGCAAGAAATTTTTCATTCCTTGCAAATTTAAGAATTTCTTAGAAATCATGCTTTTGATTCTGACAACAATTTAGCTGTCTCCTGCTGTGTCAGATACCGCCATTTCCCAATTTTCAAACTGCGGTCAAGACAAATTCCACCCTCTCGAATTCGTTTCAGCCGTGTGACCGTCAACCCCACCTGCTCACACATGCGGCGAATCTGTCTGTTTTTTCCCTGCCTGAGTACAAATACAAGCTGGGTAACCTCATCTGTCACATGTCCTTTTGTCACCTGAACTGGAGCAAGGGGCTGCCCATCCAGCTCCATAGGACCATTCAGAATGGGCAATGCCTTATCCACATTCCCTTTCACCCACACCAAATATTCTTTTTCAATTTCATGGCTGGGGTGAATCAGTTTATGGGTTAAGTCTCCATCATCTGTCAGCAGCAATAACCCCTCAGAGTCCAAATCCAGTCGTCCCACCGGCCACACACGACAGCCACAACCGAAAACCAACTGCGCCACCGTTTTCCGTCCCTGCTCATCGGACAGTGTGGTCACATAACCTCTGGGCTTGTAGAGCATCAAATAAGTACGTTTTTCCTCCCGGTGGAGGGGCACCCCGTCCACCTCCACCACATCTTTCTCCAGGTCTGCCCGGTCCCCTAACTGGGCAGGAATGCCATTCACGGTCACACGACCAGCCTGAATCCATGCCTCTGCGGTGCGTCTTGCACACAGTCCACAGCTTGACATGAGCTTTTGTAAGCGTTCTTCCATGTTATACTCTTCCTTACATTCCATTCAGCCAGTCTAAAAACTGGTCAATTGGGCTTTTCTGTTCTACCACAACCTCATTCATGGGGCTGCCACATACCAGTGGCACGGCTGCCACCTGCACTCCATTCACCCAGCCACTGAGGGTTCCAACCTGTTCCCCCTCTAGCACCGGTGCGGTGAGGCTGGTGACAAAGTAGTCACATCGCTGTTCCAAACTCTCCCCATCCTTCAATGGATAGAAAAAGTCCTCTGCGGCAATCACTTCCATCATAGGCAGTGCACTGCCAGAAACCGGCATAGTGGTAATCTGCTGTCCCTGCTCCACCAGTGGTTCCATACGATAGTTGGAAAAACCATAATCAAACAGGGTCTTGTGGTCATTCCAGTCATCTGGGGCATTGAGGGTCACGGCGATGAGTGTCATCCCATCCCGCTGTGCTGCGGATACTAAAGTCCGCCCTGCAAGCTCTGTGTAACCGGTTTTCATTCCAATACAGCCCTCATACTGCCACAGTAACTTGTTGTGGTTTTGGAAGGAGCGACCTTCCATAGAAATGGAACGGGTTGCCACAATCTCTGCCAGTGTCTCCTGCTGGAGACATGCCTGTGCCAGCTTTGCCATATCTCGGGCAGTGGAATAGTGGGTTTCCCCATTCAGCCCATTGGGGTTTTCAAAGTGGCTGTTGGTCATATGGAGCTGCTTTGCCATCTCGTTCATATCCTCTACAAACGCCTCCACACTGCCCCCACAATAGCGGGCTATGGCAAGGGCGGCATCATTGCCTGAATGGAGCAGCAACCCATAGAGCAGAGTCTCCAGCGTCAACTGCTCCCCCTCTTTTAAGTAGAGGGAGGAGCCCTCCGTCCTGGTGTCCTCTGGCTCTATGGTCACAACCTCCTGTACATCATGCCCCGACTCCAGCGCCACCAAGGCGGTCATCAGCTTTGTGGTACTGGCAATCAGCCGTTTTTCATCTGCATTTTGCTCATACAATACCCGTCCACTGTCTGCCTCTATTAAAATGGCAGACTGGGCCGACAGCCCCACTGCCTGTGTGGGTACCATCTGGCTGTAGAGCACGAAGGCAGCCACCGCTGCCAGCAAAATTCGTTTCAATGCCTATCACCTCAAACATTGGGATAGGCATAGTATGAAAACAATGGCAGGATTTTATACCTTTTACAGGGTTTCCTCCTGAATTTCTTCCTGGATTTCCTCCTGCTTGTTCAGTTGTTTTTCAATAAACTCTGTAATTTTATCCACCACTTCCGGCATCACTTCCACCACACGATCCACTGTGGTCATGGCAGACTGGGACACAGGAAGCAGCTTTACACTGTCCCCATGGACAATCAAAAACGCCACTGGCTCCACTTTGGCACTGGCTCCACTGCCGCCGCCAAAATGATTCTCCTGTTCTGGCTTCTGATGTTTGGTGGAAAAATCACTGCCACCACCCGCAAATCCAAAGGAGAGACGGGACACTGGAATCAATGTCACCTCTCCGGTCTGAATCGGCTCTCCAATAATGGTATTTGCGTCCATCAGGGTGCGGATTTTCTCAGCCGCAGTCCCCATCAATTCATTGAGTGGATGTTGCTTTTCCATAAGATTTTACCGCCTTTCTTTCCTTTTGTACCTGTTTTAAAATGGGAACCATCCTTCTTATAAACCACAGCCAAAGCCCCAGAATCTGATATATGGTCATGGAGAATACCACTTCCCCATTGAGCTCCATCTGCTCCCGTTCAAAATCCACTTCCACATGGGCATGACCATCTTTGATGTGCAAAAGTTCTGTCATGGGCTGCCACAATGTACCCAACAGTGCGTTTGCCTTGCCAAAATAGAGGGCAGCATCTGCCGGGTCTTGACAGCCTACCACCAAAGTCAGGTAAAGCCGTTCTGTCAACAGCCGTTTTCTGGTCTCCTCCGCCCCTTCCATTGCCACAGGAATCAGAGCTTGAACCAATTTTAAGAGATTCAGATTGGGTATGGTCAGCTTTTTCCCCAATCTACGCTTCAAACTTTGCTTCCAGCTTCCTTTTTTGGCTGTTTTCCCTTTTGTTTTCCATGGATAGATGGTCCATTTGATGTGCCCAACACCCAACCAGAGGCAAAGGGCTTGATGGTAATAGCTTCCCCCCACACGGATGGGAATAAACCCTGGCAAAATCACACAGAATAGGGGAATCAAAAGCCAAATCATGTCTCCTCTGCCCCCTGTCCATACTGTTCCACTGCCTCCTCCAGCAATTTGGTCAAACGGCTGCCCTCCTGGGTGTCCTCCGGCAGCGTTGGCAAATCCTTCAGGCTTTCCATGCCAAAGCAGCGCAGAAAGGTGGCAGTGGTGCGGTATAAAATGGGACGACCAGGCACAGCCATGCGACCGCTCTCCTCAATCAACTCCCGCTCCAGCAGTAAATTGACTGTATACCCACTGTCAACCCCTCGGATCTGGTCTACATATGCCTTTGTCACCGGTTGAAAATAGGCAATGACTGCCAAAACTTCCAAGGCAGGTCGGCTCAACTTGGGTGGTTTCCGGCTTTCCAATACACTACGCACATAGGGCGCACAGGCAGGCACAGAACAGAGCTGGCAGCGGTCCTCCAACATCACCAGTTGAATTCCACTGCTACGGCGTTGATAGTCCTGTTGTAACCGCTCCAGTACCTGTTTCATTTGGTTTTGATTCATTTGGAGTACCTGACAGAGCCGTTGGATTGGCACAGGTTCTCCACTGGCAAATAAAACCGCCTCTACAATCTGCATTGCGTTTTTTGTCTCCACCTAGTCCCCTCCTTCCTCATCCCATTTGGACAAGTCCATGCTCAGTTCCTTCTGTTCCTGTGTGTCCTCCACTCTCTGTAAAATACAGTCCTCCTCCTGATCCACCAGAATGACCCGTCTTGCCCGACACAGTTCTAAAATAGCCAGAAAGGTTGCTACCACCTCAGAACGGCTCTCTGCCTGCTGAAACAGTGCTCTGGCAGACAGCTGAGACTGCTGCAAAAGCTGGTTGTAGAGTTGTACTGTCTTATCTGCCACAGGGTAGACTTCACGCCCCACAATCCCCTGAAAAGCGGAGAGAGGAGGTGGCAGTTTCCGCTCACTGCGTAGAAGAATCTCGCGCATGATATGGGACAATTCCTCTTTTTTATGCTGATAGGGATAGCCCTGTTCTGGCGCCAACAGTTCTGGCTCTTTGGTCAGTGTGTTCACACCCTGTCTGTAGCGGTTGCCCAATTCCTCCAAAACAGATTTTACTTTCAGGTAAAGTTCATTGCTTTTGTGTGCCTCCAGTGTGGCAATGAGCTGCTCCAGTTCATCCACTTCCTCCTCCTGATCTATGGAAATCAGCATTTTGGTTTTGATGTAGACCAGATGGGATGCCATGGTGACAAACTCGCTGGCAATGTCCAAGTCCAGTTCCTTCTGCTGCTCCATCCAGTCTAAATACTGCTCCAAAATCAGAGAGATTTGAATATCTTGAATCTCCATTTTATTTTTGCTCAAAAGATGCAAAATTAAATCAAGTGGACCTGTAAAATCTTCTTTTTGTTCTTCCTTTGCCTTGATAACCCCTTCCAGATGGTAAATGGGACTGTCCACAGGTACACCTCCCCATCTTAGAAAAAGTAATATGCCACCAGTTCAAAGGGAAATCCCGTCATCTTACATAACAGGAACATCACCCACTGCATCACCACACTTAAAATCCCATTGAGAGAACCAGACCATGCCAACAGCACCACTGCCAGAATCATATACCGCTCATAGCGCAGCATAAAGTGATACATCCGGTCAGGCAGCAGGGCAAACAGGATTTTAGAGCCATCCAGCGGCGGCACTGGAATCAGATTGAACAATCCCAAGCCCACACTGAGTACAGAAATCCGACAGATAAACAACAACACATAGGGCAGAATTCCATCCTTTGGTGCTGTGGCAATGAGGAGCGTTCCCACCAGTAACATCACAACAGACAGCAGAAAATTAGACACTGGACCTGCCAGTGCAGTCAATGCCATATCCCGTTTGGGGTTGCGGAAATTTCTCATATCCACTGGTACTGGTTTTGCCCAGCCCACGCCTACCACCAACAGCAAAAACAACCCCACCCAATCAATATGAGAAATGGGGTTCAAAGTCAGCCGCCCATTGAGTTTCGCCGTAGGGTCGCCCAGACGATAGGCAACCCAGCCGTGGGACAACTCATGGACTGTCAGGCAGATAAGACAGCCAATGCCGCTGAGGATAAAACTCAAAAATCCCAACCAGTCCATATGGTGTAAAAATTGTGTCATTGCACCCATGAAGGAACTCCTTTCGCCACGAAAAAACCGATTCCAATTAGCATCATTATAACAAGGTCTCTCTGTTCTGACAAGATAATACCCAAAAATAGCCGCCAGACGGCGGCTATTTTGGTTAGGCTTCTTCTGTTTCTGGCTGCTTCAAGCTGGCAAAAATGGCGTTGAGCAGCTCCTGTTTTCCAATCCCTTTTTCGGCTGAAAATGGAATCAGCAAGTCTTCTTCCCCCATGTCCAGGGTCTCACGGATGCGCTGTAAGTTAGGCTCTATTTCTTTCTTTTTCAGCTTGTCCAATTTGTTTGCCACCACAAGGAATGGGCAGCCTGCATCCCGGTACCACTGCGCCATCGTGCAGTCATCGGCAGTGGGCTTGTGTCTGGAATCCACAATCATGACCCCCAAGGTCATCAGCTCTGGGTCTGCAAAATACCCCTCCATCAATCTGCCCCAGCGGTCACGCTCTGCCTTTGATACTTTGGCATATCCATAACCGGGCAAATCCACCAGATAAAAGGTGTTGTCAATCTTAAAGTAATTGATATGGGTTGTCTTTCCAGGGGCAGCACCCACACGGGCAAAGTTTTTTCGGTTGAGAATTCGGTTAATCACAGAGGATTTTCCCACATTGGAACGACCTGCAAAGGCAATTTGGGGCATTCTGTCCCGCAAGAAATCCTTTGGGGAGGCAGCAGACAGAATAAACTCTGCATTTTGTAAATTGACAGCCACAGAGCATCCCTCCTACTGTGAGATGTGGTTGGGCTGGTCTGTGTGGGTAACAGGTGGCATCTCTGACATCTGCCCCTGTTCTACTCCCTCATGACCAAGGGGCAGCAACGCCTCTGCCAGCACCTGTTCTGCACGCTCCACCACCACAAATTTCAGTGCCTTACGCACAGTCTGGTCAATTTCATCCAAATCTTTTTCATTGTCGGCTGGGATAATGACAGTCTGTATGCCATTGCGCATGGCTGCCATGGTCTTTTCCCTCAGTCCACCAATGGGCAGGACACGACCTCTCAAGGTGACTTCCCCTGTCATGGCAATCCCCCGACGGACTGGGGTACCAGTGAGGGCAGACACCATAGCTGTGGTAATAGCAATGCCCGCAGAAGGACCATCTTTGGGTACAGCCCCTTCTGGGAAATGGACATGGAGATCTTTATTTTTGTAAAAATCCTCCTCAATCCCCAGTCGGCTGGTCTGGCTGCGGATAAAGCTCAGTGCTGCATGGGCAGATTCCTTCATCACATCGCCCAAATTGCCCGTCAGCTCCACTTTACCAGAACCGGGAACCACATTGACTTCCACTTCCAGCAACTCACCGCCTACTGATGTCCAGGCAAGCCCGTTGACCACTCCCACACGCTCCTCCAGTGCCTGTCTCTCTGGATAGTAGCGGGGTGCCCCCAGATATTCCTTCCAGTCCTTTTCTGTCAGTCGGATGGTAGTTTCTGGGTCTGCCACCAGCTTCATGGCGGCTTTTCGGCACACAGCGGCAATTTTCCGCTCCAGCACACGCACACCAGATTCTCTCGTGTAAGCGGTAATCAACTGGCGAATCCCGTTGTCAGAAATTTTGAGCTGTCCCTTTTCCAGTCCATGCCGCTTCATTTCCTTGGGCAGCAGATATTTTTTGGCAATTTGCAGCTTTTCTTCATCGGTATAACTGGAAAGCTCAATCAGCTCCATACGGTCCAACAGGGGACGTGGAATGGTCTCTGTGGTATTGGCAGTGGTAATAAACATCACATCGGACAAGTCAAAGGGCAGTTCCAAGAAGTGGTCACGGAAGGTGCTGTTCTGCTCTCCATCCAATACTTCCAACAGGGCAGCGGATGGGTCGCCTCTGTGGTCGTGCCCCATTTTGTCAATCTCATCCAGCAACATCAGAGGGTTGCTGCTGCCAGCCTGGTTGATGGCTGCAATGATGCGACCAGGCATAGAACCTACATAAGTTTTCCGGTGCCCACGGATTTCCGCCTCATCGCTGACACCACCCAGAGAAATTCTGGCCAGTTTCCGATTCATGGCACGGGCAACCGACATGGCAATGGACGTTTTACCCACACCGGGAGGTCCCACCAGACAGATAATCTGTCCTTTCAAATCAGGGGAGAGCTGTTTGACTGCCACAAACTCCAGAATACGCTCTTTGACTTTCTCCAGTCCAAAGTGGTCGTGGTCCAGAGCCTTACGCACAGCATCCACATTCACTCTCTCTTTGGTTTTCTTTGACCAAGGCAGTTCCAGACAAATATCCAGATAGTTGCGCAGAACGGTGGCTTCTGAGGAACCAAACGACTGTTTGGAGAGCCGTTTCAATTCCTTATCCAGCTTTTCTTTCACCTCATCCGGTGCTTTGAGCTGGGCAATTTTCTCTCGATACTCACTTAGTTCACTGTCTGCCCCTGCTTCTCCCTCACCCAATTCCGCCTGAATGGCTTTGAGCTGTTCCCGCAGGTAGTAGTCACGCTGATTTTCTGACATCTGCTCTCTTGCTTGATTCTGGATTTCAAAATCCAGCTCCAGAATTTCCACCTCACGGCACAGCAGACGATAGAGCCGCTCCAGCCGGCGAACTGGTCGCAATTCATCCAGTACCGCCTGTTTGTCCCCGTTGCGCATGGGGATATTCTGGGCAATAAAGTCTGCAATGTAGCCTGGGTCCTCACTGGCTAACACCTGAATCAACAAATCTGGGGAGACTTTGGGTGCCAATTCTGTATACTGCTGGAACATCTCATAGGTGGAACGGATGAGAGCCTCTGTTTTGGCAGAGTTTTGGGCAGGCTTTTCTGTCTCAATGGTGTTTACTTCTCCCTCCAAATAGGGGTTGTTACGCAACAGCTTGACTAAGCTGCCCCGCTTTCCTCCCTCCACCATCACGCGCACATGGTCGCCTGGAGTGCGCAGGATCTGTTTGATGGTGGAGACGGTGCCCACTGTGTATAAGTCCTTTTCTTCTGGCTCCTCCCGTGTCATATCCTTCTGTCCCACCAGAAAAATTGGGCTTCCAGCTGCCATGGCCTGCTCCAAAGCCCGAATGGAAATCTCACGGGATACATCAAAATGGATCAGCACATTGGGAAATACAGTCAAGCCCCGCAGTGCAATCATTGGCATAGTGGTAATCTGCATCTCGTCCTGTTTCATTGTTTCTCACTTCCTTTCGGAGACCTTCTAAAAACAGCCCCGAAGCTATCCCAGAGTGGGAAAAGCCACGGAGCTATTTGTGTTGTGTTACTTTTGCTTCATGGATGCCTTTCCTGTACTGGGCACTGCACGCCTGCTGTGCCGCTCATCCCGCTGGATTTCCGGCTCTGCACCCTCCAAAATACAGGGGGCTGTAATGACCACCTTTGTGATGGATGGGTCAGATGGGACTTCATACATAATTTTGGACATCACATCTTCCATGATGGCACGCAGACCACGTGCGCCTATGTTCCGCTCCACTGCACGGTCTGCCACTGCCTCCAGAGCCTCTTTGGTGAACTCTAGCTTCACATCATCATACTCCATGAGCTTTTCATACTGCTTCACAAGGGAATTCTTTGGTTCTGTCAGGATTTCCACCATGTGTTCCTTGTCCAGAGATTCCAGTGTGGTAATCACAGGCAGACGTCCCACCAGTTCAGGGATGATACCAAACTTCAACAAATCTTGAGGCTGGATTTCCTTAAACAACTCGCCTAAATTGTGGTCCTTTTTGCTCTTAATCTCAGCACCAAAGCCCATGCTCCGCTTATCCAGACGGTTTTCAATGATTTTCTCAATCCCCTCAAAGGCTCCACCACAAATAAAGAGAATATTTTTGGTGTTAATTTGGATAAACTCCTGATGGGGATGCTTCCGACCACCCTGGGGTGGCACATTGGCAACTGTACCTTCCAGGATTTTCAGCAGTGCCTGCTGCACACCTTCGCCGGATACATCCCGTGTGATAGAAGTATTTTCGCTCTTGCGTGCAATCTTGTCCATCTCATCAATATAAATAATGCCACGCTCTGCCAGTTCCACATCATAGTCAGCAGCCTGCACCAGGCGCAGCAAAATATTTTCTACGTCATCGCCCACATAGCCAGCTTCTGTCAGTGTTGTTGCATCTGCAATGGCAAATGGCACTTTCAGCATTTTTGCCAAAGTCTGTGCAAACAGGGTCTTACCGCAGCCTGTGGGTCCCATCAGAAGGATGTTGCTCTTTTGCAGCTCTACATCCTCCACATCCTGTCCGCCATAAAAAATACGCTTATAGTGGTTATAGACAGCCACAGACAGTGCCACTTTGGCACGCTGTTGCCCAATGATGTACTGATCCAATACATCATGAATTTCTTTTGGAGTTGGGATTCGATCGGGCATAATCCCGTTGGTGGATGTTTTGAGCATATCATGCTCATCTTCCAGAATTCCCATACAGAGCTGTACACATTCGTTGCAGATATATGCCCCTGGACCTGCAATTAGACGACGCACCTCATCCTGTGTTTTGTTGCAGAACGAACAGCGCACCACTCTCTTATCATCATTTCTTGGCATGCTTACCTACCTCTATTATTGAGATATCATCTGGTGGTGCGCATGACGCACCACCAGACCAATGGGATTACCGTCTCTCAATGACCCGGTCAATCAGCCCATACTGTAGGGCCTCCTCAGCAGTCATAAAGTTATCTCGTTCACAGTCTGCTGTCACCTGTTCTACAGACTTCCCTGTATTTTGTGCCATAATCTGGTTCATACGCTTTTTCACAACTTCCAAACGCTTCAGGTGCAGTGCCATATCGGTAATCTGCCCCTTGGTTCCAGCGGAGGGCTGATGAATCATAATCTCGGCATTGGGCAGGGCAAGACGCTTTCCCTTTGCACCAGCAGACAGCAGGAAGGCACCCATACTGGCAGCAAGACCAATACAAATGGTAGACACATCACATTTGATGTACTGCATGGTATCATAAATGGCCATACCAGCGGTCACAGAGCCACCTGGGCTGTTGATATAGAACTGGATGTCCTTGTCAGGGTCCTGACTCTCCAGATAGAGCAGTTGTGCCACAACCAGGGAAGCTGTGGTGTCATTGACTTCCTCAGAGAGGAAAATAATGCGGTCATTGAGCAGACGGGAAAAAATGTCGTAGGAACGCTCCCCACGATTGGTCTGCTCCACTACATAAGGGACTAAGCTCATATTGATTTCTCCTTTATTCAGTCGGTGATACCTCAGTATACCCACCCCGCAGGAAAATCATTCCATATCAGATAGAAAACTCCTGCTTTTCTCTCTTTATCGCAGGACTTTGCCCGGGATGGGCAACCCCACCCCGGTCGTGTCCTGTGCTATTTTTCTTACTCAGCCTGGTCTGCTGTCTCGTCTGCCTTCTTCTTGCGGGTACGCTTGGGCTTCTCAGCGGGAGCTTCCTCTTCCTTCTTCTCGGGAGCCTCGCCCACTTTTGCCTCAGCAATCACCAGCTCAGATGCCTTTTGCAGGCGCAGGTCACGCTTGAGCATATCGGTAGAGATGGTTGCCTTCACCTGATCCACAGACAGCTTGTACTGGTCTGCCAGGTTAGCAATCTCCTTCTCGCAATCTTCCTCAGAGATTTCAATTTTCTCTGCCTCAGCCACAGCAGTCAGAGCCAGCTCCAACTGAACCTGACGCAGGGCAGCGGGCTTTGCAGAGGCACGCATCATGTTTGCATTCATGCCCATCATGTCCATATAGTCCTTCATGCTCATGCCCTGGCTCTGCATACGCATAGCATACTCATCCATAATGCGATCCAACTGGGTCTCCACCATGCCGTCGGGAATCTCAGCCTCCAGATTGTCCACAAGCTGCTCCATAATGGCATTCTCGAAGTTCTCCTGAGCCTGGTCCTCACGACGCTTTGCCAGCTTCTCGCCCAGATCCTTCTTAAAGTCAGCCAGGGTCTCAAACTCAGATACATCCTTAGCAAACTCGTCGTCTACCTGAGGAGCCTGGGACTCCTTGACCTCATGCACCTTAATCTTAAAGACCACAGACTTGCCTGCCAGGTCCTTCACATAATCCTCAGGGAAGGTGATGTCCAGATCCTTCTCATCGCCAGCTTTCAGACCAATGAGCTGATCCTCAAATCCAGGCACAAAGGAACCGGAGCCAATCTCCAGGCTGTAGTTCTCGCCCTTGCCGCCTTCAAAAGCAACACCATTGTCAAAGCCCTCAAAGTCGATGACAGCGGTATCACCCTTCTGAATCGCACGCTCTACAGCAACCAGACGAGTTGCACGGCGCACATAGGGCTGAAGCTCCTTCTCAATGTCCTCCTCAGTGACCTCTGTCACAGTCTTGGGGGCAGTCAGACCCTTGTACTGATTGAGCTTCACCTCAGGGCGGACAGACACCAGAGCGGTGAAGGTCAGACCATCCTTGCCCACCTCAACAATGTCCATCACGGGGTGTCCCATATCCTCCAGACCCTGCTCCTTCACAGCAGCCTCATAGGCACCGGGATACACAGCGTTGATGGCATCTTCATAGAACACGCCAGCACCATACATATTTTCAATAATCTTACGGGGAGCCTTGCCCTTACGGAAGCCGGGCACTGCAATGCGGCTGCGGTTTTTCAGATAAGCCTTCTGGACAGCTTCTTCAAACTCGGCAGCTTCCACCTGGATGGTCAGCTCCACCGTACTTTTTTCTTTTTTCTCAACATTGGTAACCTTCATGTAATTTTTCCTCCTAGTAAGCACAGTGTATTCTCCCAAAAAACCTCGACCCACTGCGCCTTGATACGTTCGCCACGATATTTTACCAGATAATCTCTGTTTTGAACAGTCTCTTTTTTATAATTTTCCGTAAATTTTCAAAATTCCAGAATTTTTTTCGGCTGGAAATTCAGGTAGTCCGCTGCCACCAATGTAAATTCCACGCCCTCCTGAACGCCGGAAACGGCCAGTCTGTGGCTGCCTCCGTGGAGATGACCATAGCAGCACTGTTTCACTCCATACCGTTTCAGCAGTTCTATAATTTCTTCACAGCGATAGCCGTGATAGAGGGGCGGATAGTGCAAAAAGCAGATTTTTTCCCGGTCCCCTGCCGCCTTCAAAGAGGTCTCCAGCCGCATCAGTTCCCGATTGAAAATTTTGGCACTGTGCTCCCCCCGTTCCTCCTCATAGAACCAGCCACGGGTTCCACACAGAGCCACATCCTGATAAAAATGGCAGTTATTGTGGAGCACAGAAAGGCTGTCAAACCCCTTTTGTGCAAAAAAACGCTCCATTTTTGCCGCTGTTGTCCACCAGTAATCATGATTGCCTTTCAGGAAGATTTTCTTCCCTGGAATCTCATGTAAAAATCGGAAATCCTGTTCTGCCTGTTCCAAACTCATGCCCCAGGACAGGTCTCCACATAGTACCAGAGTGTCCTGTTCTGTCAGAACAGAAAATCCCTCCCGCAGCTTTTCCACATAACCTGTCCAGTTGCCGCCGAATACATCCATCGGCTTATCCACACAAAAAGAGAGATGGGTATCTCCTATGGCATAGAGTGCCATCGCTTGAACTCCTTTATTTCAGCATCTCCTGCACTGCATCCACCATCTGACCCTTCTCAACCACCTGAGAGAACCGAGGAGTTTTGGTACGCAGTGCAGCCAGAGGGGCAGGCACAGGCTGACCAGTGACTTTACTCAGTTGGTCCAGTAAATCCAGACCCTGTGCCTGTTCTGTGACACCCAATGCAGTGAGCACATTGTCACAGAACTTAAAGGGGCTTGCTGTGGAGGCAATCACCGTTTTGGTCTGGTCCCCTGTTTTGGTCCGGTACTGCTCCAGGGCAGAAAATGCCACCGCAGTGTGGGTATCAATGAGATAATCGTACTGGTCGTAAATTGTATGGATGACCTTCTGGGTCTCCTGGTCATCACAACAGAACCCATAGAACTGCTTCTGAATTTTTTCTCGCACCTTGTCACTGACCTGATACCGCCCTGTCTCAGCCAGTTGGGACATATAACTCTGTACTTCGGTGTCCTCCTGAGTAATGGCAAGCAGCAGCCGCTCCAGATTGCTGGAAATCAGAATATCCATAGAGGGGGACATGGTCTGATAGAAGGTACGGTTGCGGTCATAGATACCAGTATTCAAAAAGTCTGTGAGTACATTATTTTGGTTGGATGCACAAATCAGGTTGTGGATGGGAACTCCCATATCCTTAGCGTAATAAGCTGCAAGAATATTACCAAAATTTCCTGTGGGCACACAGACATTGATTGCCTCTCCTGCCTGAATCTGCCCATCTCGCAGCAAATCACAGTAGGCAGAAATATAGTAGACAATCTGAGGCAGCACACGACCCCAGTTGATAGAGTTGGCAGAGGACAGGAAATAGCCCCTCTCTGCCAGTTCCTCTCTCAACTTCAAATCAGAGAACAGCTTCTTTACGCCAGTCTGTGCATCATCAAAATTGCCATGTACAGCACAGACACCCACATTTTCCCCTTCCTGTGTTACCATCTGGAGTTCCTGCACAGCAGAGACCCCATCTTTGGGATAGAACACCAGAATTTTGGTGTGCTCCACATCCTTAAAGCCTTCCAGTGCTCCCTTGCCTGTGTCGCCAGAGGTGGCAACCAGAATACAGACTGTCTTTTCCTCCTCCTGCTTTTTCAGAGAAGCGGTGAGCAGGTGGGGCAACATCTGTAATGCCATATCCTTAAACGCACAGGTGGGACCGTGCCACAACTCCAGGCAGTAGGTGTTGCCGTTTACCTTGCGTACAGGTGCCACGGCTGGAGTGTCAAACTTCTCTGGTCCATAGGCAGCATTTGCAAAGTCAGTCAGTTCCTTCACAGAAAACTCATCCAGAAAGAGCTTCATCACATAGACTGCCCGTTGTTGATAGGACATATCTTTCAAATCCTCCAGCGCACGGCGTGGTAGCTTGGGCAGATATGCCGGTGTCAGCAGTCCTCCATCCTCAGAAAGACCTTTTGCGATGGCCTGAGCGGCAGAAAACTGCAAGGTACGATCTCTTGTACTGATGTATTGCATCTTGTATCCTTCCTATCTTTTTCAAGCATTCTGTACAGAGCAACTGCCGCTGCACAAGTCTCTTTCCCCCCATTATGCCATTTTTTACAGGTCAGGTCAAGAGAAACTCTCAGATACCTCAGGAAAAGGCATCCACAATATGACGAATTTCAGGGGCTTTTGTCTCCATTCCGTTGGGTGCCAGCAGTTCCACCACATCAAATCTGGGCTGTTTTTCGGTGGGATGTTGTTGCAAATAGAGCATGGCTGTGGTTTTGAGCTTCTGTTGTTTGGCTCCATGCACAAATTCTGCCCCAGAGCCATAGACTGCATTTTTTCGCAGTTTTACCTCTACAAAAACCAGATACTCCTGATTTTCTGCCACAAGGTCAATCTCACCAAAGCGACAGCTCCACCTCGCTGCTGTGATGGTGTACCCCTTCTGCTGCAAAAATTGGGCTGCCTGTCCCTCTCCCCAACGCCCCAACAGTCGGCTATTTGTTTTGTTCATACTTTTTCAAAAAGCTTTTCCGATGAATGGGACTGATTCCATGTTGCTCAATCAGTTCCATATGAAGCTTTGTGCCATAGCCTTTGTGGCGTTCCAACTGATATTGGGGGTATTGTTTTGCCAGTTCCAGCATGTGGTGGTCACGGCTCACCTTTGCCAAAATGGAGGCTGCTGCAATACTGGCAGAAGCACTGTCCCCTTTGACGATGGTACGATGGGGTGTCACAATGGCAAAGGATTTCCCCTTGTCCCGATTACCATCAATGAGAGCAAACTCCGGCTTCACAAAGAGCTGATCCATTGCCAGTTGCATCACCTTCATCCTAGCACTGAGGATGTCGGTTGCATCGATTTCCTGTGCATCCACGCTTGCCACTGCCCAGGCAATGGCTTTTTCCTGAATGATGGGAAACAATGCCTCCCGTTTCTTCTCTGTCAGCTTTTTGGAGTCGTTCAGCCCGGGCAAATCCACCCTCATGGGTAGAATCACCGCCGCTCCATACACAGGTCCAGCCAAAGGACCAGCCCCCGCTTCATCACAACCACACACATAGGTGTAACCAGCCTTATGGGCTTCCTGTTCATACTTCCACAGTTCCATTATGTCTCCTCTGGTGGCTGTTCCAAGGTAAACCGTCCCAGCTTTCCACCCCGGTACTCATCCAACAGCACACGGGACATTCGCTCTGTGTCCACCTCGCCGCCAGAAATCCGCATCCCCCGTTTTGCACCACAGGCGCACAGCAGTTCATAGCCATATGCCACCTCATTCTCCTCTGGCATCCGCTGGCGCACCTCTGGCAGCTTATACTGCTGCATCAAAGTCTGTGGGTAGTGTTCCCCTAAAAATGCCATAAAGTGACAGCCCAAGGTCTCCACATCCATAATATCGTCTTTCACTGCCCCTGTGAATGCCAGGTGCATTCCAATGGTCTCATCTTCAAATTTTGGCCACAGGATGCCGGGTGTGTCCAGTAGTTCCAGGCTTCTATCTACACTGACCCACTGCTTGCCACGGGTGACACCGGGGCGGTCTGAGGCTTTGGCTGATTTTTTCTTTGCCACTTTGTTGATAAAGGTGGATTTCCCCACGTTTGGAATTCCCACTACCATGGCACGCACAGGACGCCCCACCAGCCCTTTTTCCTGCCAACGGGCAATTTGTTCCTTTAACACCCCCTGAATCACCTGGGAAAATTGGTTGATTCCAGTACCAGTTTTGGCATCTGTCTCCAAAACCGACCAGCCTTTTTTTCGGAACCATGTTGCCCAGCTGCGGTTTCCTGTGGGGTCCGCCTGGTCTGCACGGTTTAAAATCACCAGCCTTGGCTTCCCTGCGGTGATGGCATCAATGTCTGGGTTGCGGCTCGCAATGGGAATTCTGGCGTCAATAATCTCCACCACAATGTCCACCTGTTTCAAATCTGCCTCAATTTGCCGTCGTGTCTTGGTCATATGACCGGGGTACCACTGAATATACATGTCTTTCGCCTCCTTTGCGCAACAAAAATAGAAAAAGAGCGGCATTGCTGCCACTCTTTTTTGGTTTGGATTACAGGGCTTCCTTAATCTTAGCAGCCTTGCCCACACGACCACGCAGGTAGTAGAGCTTTGCACGGCGAACCTTACCATGGCGCACCAGCTCAATCTTCTCAATGGAAGGAGCGTGGATGGGGAATACCTTCTCAACACCGACACCGTAGGAAACACGGCGCACGGTGAAGGTCTCCTCAATGCCGCCATGCTTCTTGGCAATGACAGTACCCTCGAAAACCTGAATACGCTCACGGTTTCCTTCCTTAACCTTCAGGTGTACACGTACAGTATCACCCACAGCCACAACTGGGGGCTCTGCCTTCAGATGCTTCTCGCTAAAAGCCTTTAACTTATCCATGTTCTTTTCCTCCTGTTGTAGAGGCGTTCTTGTGGGACGTTGTCTCTTACCCCTGTAAGAGACCCACACAGAGGATCGCCCGTTATTCAGACTAGGGGAGTATATCACAACTTTTCATAAAAAGCAAGCAAAATTTTCTCTAAATCCCGTTATACACTTCCCTGTGCTGTTGGGAAACCTGCACCACCAGTTCTGGCATTGCCTGTTTCAAATGGGCTGCCAATGGGGCACAGACCACGTTTTCTGTGGCAAAATGCCCTGCATCCATCAAATTGATGCCCAATGCCTTTGCCTCCAGAAACTGGTCATACTTGACATCTGCTGTCACAAAGGTATCACAGCCCATCTGTACCGCCTCCTGTAACATAGAGCCACAGGAGCCGCCGCCTACTGCTACACGGCACACCGTTTTGCCACTGTCCACCACGCGCACACTGGCAGCGCCTAGACGCTCCTTCACATAAGCGGCATAGTCCATGGCAGACAACCCTTTTGTATGGGCAACCCCCACCCGTCCAATGCCGTAGGGCTGCCCCTGGTCATCCACTCCATCCTGGGCAAGCTGTTCCACCTCTGTCAGCCCCAATACCTTAGCAAGGCAGTCATTCACCCCACCAGCCACAGCATCCAGATTGGTATGGGCACAGATAGCACCAATTCCAGCCTCTGCCAGATGGAGCAAAATAGCCCCCGTACTGGTCTCATCTGTCAGTGCTTTTACAGGGTGAAAAATCACTGGATGATGGGACACAATCAGCTCCACTCCCATCTCTTTTGCCTCCTGTACCACCTGCTGTGTGATATCCAGTGCCACCAGCACTTTGGTCACAGACCGATTCCCATGTCCTACTAAAAATCCGGCATTGTCAAACCCCATCTGGGTGTGAAATGGTGCAAAATGGTCTATGACCTGATAAATCTCCTTTATGGTTGCCACTGTTCCCACTCCTTTTTCATATCTGACAGCTCAGAAATCAGCCCTTCCAGCTTCTGCTTTCTCTCCTGTGCTTCTGGCTGTTGAGACTGCCCCAAACCCTGCACCGCCCGTTTCAGCCGGTTAAGTTGATGTTGTAAATAGGCTCCACGCAACGGGTCATGGCTCTGTTTTCCTGCCCAAAGCTCCCCCTCTGTGTAGGGTTGGCTCTGTCCCCCCTGTACTTCCATGACCACATAGAGGGTTTCTCCCTCCTGTGCCAGATGTTCCTCTACCATTTCATAGCCATTGGACAGAAGCCACCCTCTCAATTCTGGTTGGGTGCTCATCGGCTGCAAAATCAGAGAAATATTTGGTTGCTTTGCCCAGGGAGCCGCCGCCAAAATATGAGAGATGGTCTCTCCCCCCATTCCTGCAATGACAATCACATCCATTTCCCCTGCCTGCAAACCAGTCAACCCATCACACAGGCGGAAGGATACTCTGTCCTCACAGCCATAGAGTTTTGCCGTCTCCTTTGCCCTGCTCAGGGGACCCTCTCTCAAATCAGCCGCAATGCCAAATGGAATTTTTCCCTCTGTCAACAGATGGGCAAGTAAATAGGCGTGGTCTGTTCCAATGTCTGCCACTCTTGCGCCCTCTGGCACCAAACTGGCAACCAGTTTCAATCTGGGTGTCAACTCCACAGTGCTTCTCCTTTCTCTATGAAAAAAGCTGGAGCAGATAAACCACTCCAGCCCTTTGATTGCTTACTGCTGATTGGCAATGGCTGCATTGACCTTTGCCAGCAGCTCCTCCACCTCTACACCGTGAACCATGCAGGCCTGCTCCACAGTCTCACCACGGGAAGCAGGGCAGCCCAGGCAGTGCATACCAATTTCCAAAAAGAGGGGAGCGGTATCGGGGGCAATGGTCAGAATATCACCAATAATGGTATCTTTTGTAATGGTCATATGAGAAAATCCTCCATTTCTAAATCAATGTGAACCCAGTATACCCTATCTGAATTAAAATTGCAATAGAAAAAGGATACCCGAATGGATATCCTTTTTCAGTAGCTGTTTTAATTAGCCCTGCTCACGCATCTTAGCGAAGCAGTCGCTGCAATAAACAGGACGGTCGGACTTAGGCTCGAAAGGTACACGGGCCTCGCCGCCGCAGGCAGCACAGGTGGCAGTGAAGAACTCACGGGGACCACGGGCTGCGTTCTTGCGGGCATCACGGCAGCTCTTGCAACGCTGAGGCTCGTTCTGGAAGCCGCGCTCTGCATAGAACTCCTGCTCACCAGCAGTAAAGGTGAACTCGTTGCCGCACTCTTTGCAAACTAAAATCTTGTCTTCGTACATGTGGATTCCCTCTCTTTGAATCGTACCCATTGATATAATTTGGATGGGTGGTGTAATATTTGCGATCAGCTCTCGCTGGATGCGCCAGACTTGGATTGCTTTGCCACCTTTCTGCGGATGCGCTGCACTGCATTGTCCACAGACTTGGCAGAACAGCCCATCCCCTTTGCAATCTCCCCACAGGACAGACCGCATAGATAAGGGGACAAAATTTTTGCTTCGAACTCAGATAACTGGCCCTTCAGAGCATCCAGACGCTCTCTCAGTTCCTCCCTGCCAATAATGACATCTTCTGGGCTCTCTTCGCTGGAAAACAGATACGCATTGGTTCCGTCAAAAAGAGGGGGTTCGAATGAAACGCTTTGGTTTAAAGGGGAATGTTTTTGTCCCTGTGCTGCCCGAACTGCACTAATCAGCCGATTTTTGATGCAGACTCCTGCATAAGTGCGAAAGGATGCGTCCCTCTCGCCACGATAGCTGCGTACGGCAGTCAAAAGTCCCAGCATACCTTCTTGAACAAGGTCCTCGCTGTCTCCCCCGGCAAGAAACAGGGGTCGTGCATATGCACGCACCAGACGCCCATATCGAGTGAGCAGCTCCTCCTCTGCCTGCACTTCACCAGTGTGTGCCAAGGTGCAGAGCTCCTCATCTGTCAGGGATTGGAAGTTCTGGTTTTTCCTTCTTTTCTTCTGGTCATAATCCATCATAAACAAATTGACTGGTTTTGTCAAGGGGTATATAGAATTTTTTTGTTTAATCTCCCATATCCCCAAAATTCTTCTCTCAAAATCTCAGACCAAAGTGGGAATCAGGTCTGCCAATCTCTGGGCTGTGTCCTTGGCAATTTCTGGAGTTTTTGCCTCTACCATCACACGCATCAGGGCTTCTGTACCAGATGGGCGTACCAAAATACGACCACTGCCCTGCAAAGCTTCTTCCTCTTGCTTGACCGCTGCCCACAGGGTATCGCTTGCCATCATCGCCTTTTTCACGTCGTTGTTTGCCACAGGCACATTGATGAGGATTTGGGGATACCGCTCACAGGCTCCAAATAGTTCTGAGGCTTTCTTGCCGCTCTCTTTCAGCAGTGCCAAAATTTGCAGCGCAGTCAGCTGACCATCACCAGTTGTGGCATACTCCAGAAAAATCATATGCCCGGACTGCTCGCCGCCCAGCATATAGCCCTTTGCCTGCATACACTCCAGTACATTGCGGTCTCCTACATCGGTACATTCCAAGTTTAGCCCATTTTCTTTTGCATATACATGCAGTCCCAGGTTAGACATAACAGTAGCCACCACGGTATCGTTTGGTAGTTTCCCTTTTGCCTTCCGATCCATTCCACAGGCAGCCATAATCTGGTCCCCATCAATTAGATTTCCCAGCTCATCCACAGCAAGACAGCGGTCTGCATCCCCATCGAATGCAATGCCCATATCATAGCCCCCTGCCTTTACCATGGCTGCCAGACTGTCCAGATGGGTGGAACCACACTTATAATTGATGTTCACTCCGTCAGGGTCGGCGTTGATGACATCAGTCTGTAACTTTGGAAAACGGTCAAACAGGGCAGCAGCGGTGGTATAAGAGGCACCATTGGCACAGTCCACCAAAATTCTCAGCC
>CALWON010000030.1 GCA_944383165.1 uncultured Oscillospiraceae bacterium | reverse complement strand
CGCCTGTAGCTCAGGTGGATAGAGCAACTGCCTTCTAAGCAGTGGGTCAGGGGTTCGAGTCCCTTCAGGCGTGCCACTCTCTTAGCAGTTCGAGTTGGCGAAGATTGCTCCGCAGCAAAGTAATATGGTGGGTGTAGCTCAGTTGGTTAGAGCATCGGATTGTGGTTCCGAGGGTCGTGGGTTCGAGTCCCATTACCCACCCCATATGTTCAGAGCGGAGGAGCCGGAGCTTCAGCTCCGGCTCTTTTCATCTGACTCAGTTGTACTGCGACTTATAGGGGTGTAGCCAAGTGGTAAGGCAAGGGACTTTGACTCCCTCAGTCGCTGGTTCGAGTCCAGCCATCCCTGCCAATTTTATATGATCCAGTAGCTCAGTCGGCAGAGCACCTGCCTTTTAAGCAGGGTGTCCGGAGTTCGAATCTCCGCTGGATCACCAAAAGGAACAGCCAGAAGGCTGTTCCTTTTTTATTGAAATGCCATATTAGTTTATCAAATAAAATGAGCAAAAGGCGAAATTTGAACCCCTGGTAGAATCTTGTTCTACGTTGACATAATAAAGATTCTTAATTGAGAGCCTATACAAAACGAATTATTTATGTTACAATTTCTTTAAAAAATTAGAAAATGAAAGGGGCGATTTCTTTGGTGAAAAGCGAAAAAGTTACTGACTCTTTGGTTGTAAATTTGCTTAGAACTAATGATTATATTGATGGTAACTTTAAGTCTTTAAATAAGGATGTCTTTGTTTGGACCAACCGTTCCGAGAATAAAGCAATAGATGATCTTCTTTCTAAGGCATCGAAAAGAAAAACCGAAAAGCCTGGTTATCCTGAATTCATTATCTTTGACAAAAAATACAACATTGTGGTTGTTATTGAAGACAAGCGTGATCCCAAGTTTCACCTTTACGAAAAGACCGATGAAAAAATAGCTGATTATGCTGTAAACGGTGCTTTGTGGTATGCTTCTTTCCTGAAGGATACCTTCGATGTAATTGCTGTTGGTATTTCTGGCAGTACTATAGAAGAACTTCAAATTGATAACTATATGTGGAAAAAGGGCGCAGAAACTTTTTCTAATCTAAATGTTCGTAAAATTCTAAAAATTGATGGGTACAGAAATGCCGTAAAGAAGCAAGAGAAGAATATTCGATCCATCGAAGAATTCAAAACGCTCACCCTTAAAGCCAAAGAAATTAACGAATTTTTACGAGATTATCTTGGAGTGATTGAAAATAAGCGTCTGTATGTTTTGGGATCTATTCTATATGCACTTGAAGATCCTGCATTCAAAATGGCGTATTCTGCATATAACAATAACGCAGACTTGTCCACCTTTTTGTATCAAACAATTGAAAGAAAAATTAAAAACTCTGGACTGCAAAATATTCAGATTATCCAAGACGAATTGAAGCCCGCAATCGAAGGGTTAGCTCATGCAGAAAAAGAAGGAGCGAAATTAGAGTATCCCAACGGTACACTTCTTCAACTTATCAGCGAAGTTGACAGTACATTGTACGACTACTACAAAAATAGCGAACTTGATTTAATCTCTATTTTCTTCAATGTTTTCTTGTCATACTCGACTTCTGGCGGTTCGGATTTGGGCATTGTATTAACCCCTTCTCATATCACAAAACTGTTTACACGAATCGCCGAAGTGACCAACAAATCCAAGATCCTCGATCCTTGTGCAGGAACAGGTGGGTTTTTAACTTCTGCGTGGAAACATATCTCCCTAAGTGAGCAGTATTCCTTCACTGAAAAAGAAACTTTCCGAAAGAACAACTTGTTTGGTGTAGAAAAAGACCCCAGCATCTATACAATCATTGCACTAAATATGTTTCTCAACAAGGATGGTCGTTCACATATTTACAACAATGATTGTTTCAGCATAAGGAACGAACTGAAATCCAAAGAATGTAATGTTGGTTTTATCAATCCCCCTTACTCTGATGAAGTTTATTCTGAAATTGGCTTTGTCGAAATGATGTTGGACTGCCTTCTTCCTGATTCCATTGGTGTTGCAGTTGTTCCTGTGAATGCTGTATCTTCAAGAACGAAAAAGCACACTGGTATTGACACTATTAAAGAGAGAATTCTTCAAAAAAACAAGTTACTCGCTTCCATCCAAATGCCAGGACAACTTTTTTATCCTAAAGGAACAGAAACAATTGTGTTGGTTTTCCAAACTGGTTGTGAACACAGTGGAGAAACTTGGTTTGCAACTTATGATGATGGCTATAAACTAATTAAGCAACAAAAAGTCAGAACCCCAACTGCAATCTCCGATGCCAAACAAGATGAACTGTTAGATGCCTATTTCGGACGAAAGGAAACATCTTTCTCTTTTAAGAAAGTAGTTTCTGCTTCCGATCAATGGGTTTACACACTTCATAAAGAAAACAACTACGCTTTTGGTATTGATGAACTGCAAACTTCTGTTAATGATTATGTTGCGTATTTGATGCAGAATAGATACTTGATTACACCCTCTAAGCCAAAAGCAAGGCGTATTCCTGATAAAAAATTGCGTAAGGTTATGCTTACTGACTATTTCGCCATTCTTCCTACCAAACAAAAAGACAAAATTCAGGTTCAAGTCGCTTCTGTTATGAATCCCGATGCTATTCCTTTTGTGGGTCGCAAGGCAACGAATAATGGCATTTCTGATTACATCGAATATGATTCAAGTTGTATTAACGATGGGGGCGTATTAACACTCGCCTTGGATGGAAGCACAGGAGCAACTTTTTATCAACATCATAACTTTGCGTCGGGACAGAATATCTGGATACTGCAACCTAAAAAAGAAAAAATTAAAGACTTTTCTCCTGAGATTGCACTATATTTAAAAACTACGGTTTCTCAGGCAGTGATAGATTATAGCTATAATCTGTCACTTACTAAAACCCGTTTGAAAAATATTGAGATATTACTTCCTCTCAATGATAATGATGAGGTAGACACAGAATACATTCACGAGTTAATGAGTCATGTATTGAATATAGAATATGTACAAAGTGTTTCGGAAAGAAGATACTAAAACAGATTGATTGTATTCTATTGTGTTTCTGTAAAAAATAACCGATGGCTGACCTGTGGTCAACCATCGGTTATTTACTGTTTTATTGGACCGCTCCCCAAGCAGCCACTTTTTCATGATACAGTTACTTAACTTATTTCAATCATTGCTAAATTGAAAGACTGAAATGGAGGACTTCATAAGGGCAGCCTGACTTGCCAACTCCTCACTGGCTGCTGCGCTCTCCTCAGATGTGGCACTATTGGTTTGAATCACAGAGGAAATTTGATCAATTCCGACTGTGATTTGTTCAATTGCCATAGCTTGATTATTGGATGCATCTGCGATAGAATCCACACGTTGAGCAACTGTGACCATTTCATGATAAATCTGGTTAATAGAATCTTTCACTTCGTTGGAAATAGTGACACCATGATTGACTGCTTTTACAGTGTCGGTGATTAGTAGTGTGGTGCTTTTGGCAGCTTGACTGGATTTGTGAGCAAGATTCCGCACCTCATCCGCTACCACTGCAAAGCCTTTGCCAGCAGCACCAGCCCGAGCAGCTTCTACTGCGGCATTGAGTGCCAATATATTGGTCTGGAATGCAATATCCTCAATGACCTTAATAATCTTACTGATTTCATCAGACTTAGCACTGATTTCTTCCATAGCCTGATTCATTTCCAGCATTTTTTCGTTGCTGTCTTGGACTTCTGTATTGACTTCATTTGCCTCTAGTTTGGCTTTGGTGGCATTGTCTGCATTGTCTTTGACCTGTTGGGAGATATCATTGATGGTGGCTGCCAATTCCTCTATGCTGCTGGCTTGCTCCGTTGTGCCCTGACTGAGAGCCTGTGCACCAGCAGAAACCTGTTCGGCACCAGTGGAAACCTGAGTGGCAGCCAAATCAATTTGCTGAATCACAGTTCTTAAACCAGTCATAAGACGATACAAATATTGCATCAGTTTTTGATATTCACCTACATAAGCACCACTGTTTTTACTTTTTTGAGTAAAGTCACCATTAGCCATTGCGTTCAAGGCAAAGCCCAAATCTTCAATGATAAACACAATTTTTTCCGCCATACTTCGTATGGCATCTGCAATTTCACCCAGTTCATTTGTTGCGTGATAGGAAATATTTAACTGTGAAAAATCTCCAGTTTCCAGATAACCAATGTTTTGCTTAATCTCATGAATGGGACCTAGAATGCCCTTGGTCATGCGGATGGCTATGCTACAGGACAAGATTACAGCGATCACAAGGGCAATAGGCACAGAAACCATGAGGACTTGTTTTATAGAATTGGCACCTTGATTTGAAATTTCAATGGCATTGTCTAATCGTTCACTTAATTCATTCACCTGGGTTGCCACCTGTTGGAAGGCAGGTTCATAGGAATTCTGATAAATTTCATAGGCGGCTGCATTTCCTTCTGTTGTCAATTTGCTGGCTTCAACCATCAGTTGTTCACGGTAAGTGGCTAAGGGACCCAGTTGTTTCTGAATTTCTTCTAATTCTTGTTGGTAGGAAGGAGTTAAAACCATAAGTTTTTCTATATTGATATCAATTTTTTCCCGTTCTGCCTCTAGTTCTTGTTGTAGGGCGTCCATTTCAGACTGGGTCTGAGCCACAATAATCTCCAAAGCAAGTTTTTCCGTTGCTTCAATGTTTCGGTGCAAAAGAATCATTTCTTTTTGTGCAGGGAGCGATTGGGTTGTAACTGTTGTTAGTTTAGAAGATAAACTGTTTATGACAAATAGATCCCCAACCCCGATTACGAGTAGAAAAACCAACATTGTACTGAAACCTAAAAGAAATTTATTTTTTAGTCGCATATTTTTTAGCATGTGAACCCCTCCTCTTGTCTGATACCATATCCATTCAACGATCACATGACTGTATTATACCATAAAAGTATATGAAATGCTAGGAAAACATTCTGTTTTTATTCTTTCAGTGGTTTTATGGTATAAAATTACACTGATATGTTTATTTTTGAATTAAATTAAAATTTTATATGATAAAGGCAATCAATTGATGAAAAACAAAACCCAGTAGAAAATGCAATCAAACATTTTCTACTGGGTGAATCAAGACAGATTACGAAAAAACCTTCAGAAAAGGCGATCCCCAAGGGTGTTATCTGGCAGATACATACTTATGGAGGGTTTTGCGAACAGCGCCCTTACCAGCATACAGTTCTGCTACCATGCCTTCAATGCGCTCACCAAGACCAGCTTCATAGAGGTCAAGACCAAATACATCCTTGCGGGTATAGAGAGCTTTCAGGCAACTGAAGTCCTGTTCTCCCTCCTTCACTTCCAAGCCAGCCACAATGGGTTGCAGCTCAGAGAGCAGAGGATCGGGGGATGGCTCAAATGCTTCCCCATTGTCATTGATTCCCTTCAGATAGCGGGCATAGCCAGCCAGAACCAGAGGAATGAGAACCAGATCATCCAGATTCAGACCACGCTCCAGATATGCCTTAATGGTTTCACCAAAGCGAATAGACAGCTTTTGGGAAGTATCTGTGGCAATTCTCTGGGGAGCGTCAGGCATAAACGGATTGGGCAGACGCTTGGTCAGCACTGCATCAATGAAGTCAGCGGGTTTCAGTACACCGGGATCGACTACAACAGGCATGGCCTCAATATAGCCCATTTTAGTGATGAAGTTTTTGATATCCTCATCCTTCATCTCATCAGAAATGAGGGTGTGTCCCAACATGCAACCATAGATAGACATAGCAGTGTGCAGAGGATTCAGGCAGGTGCACACCTTCATCTTTTCTACCTTGTCCACGGTTTCACGGTCAGCATACAGCACGCCGCCCTGCTCCAGAGGAGGACGACCATTGGTGTAGTGGTCCTCAATGACCAGGTATTCTGTCTCCTCAGCATTGACAAAAGGAGCAGTGTAGGTGTGACGCTCAGTAATAATGGTGTAGTTGTCCTCAAAACCATCTTCTTCCAGCATCTTCTGCACCTGTGCATCAGGACGAGGGGTAATTTTATCAATCATGCTCCAGGGATAAGTCACCTTGCTCTCGTCCTTTAGGTATGCCAGGAATGCTTCAGGAACAAGACCAGCCTTCACCCAAGCCTCTGCGTAGGCAATGGCAGCAGCCTTCACCTTGTCACCATTGTGGGAGCAGTTGTCCATGCTCTGTACAGTAATGGGAGCAGCACCAGCCTGAAAACGCTCATAGAGCAGAGCGGTAACTTTGCCCATAATGAGCTGAGGCTCCAGACCACGCTCCAAATCCGTAGGGGCTACAGAGTAGCCTTTCTCTGTGATGGTAAAGCTCACCATCTGCAAGGTGGGATTGCGGAAAATTTCCACCAGGCGTGCCCAGTCACTTGTAAACTGGCGATCAGCCTTTAAGCTCTCCGTGACAGAGGCAACGACTTTCTTTTGGATGGTACCATTGGATTGCAGTACCACCAGCAGACTCAGATTGTCATAAGGGGTATAAGCCTTGTCGATAATTTCGTAGTCAAACCCCTCAGCCACAATGACACCACGGTCATAGGTGCCATTGTCCAGCATAGTTTGCAGCACAACAGCAGGGAATGCACGGAAAATGTTGCCTGCACCAAAGTGAATCCAAGTGGGTTCCTTGTGTGTTTTGGCACGGACAGCCTCCAAGTCAAACTTGGGGAGCTGATAGCCCTTGTCTGCCCATTCCTGAGGGTTATAAGTGCCAGCCTGAATATCAGAAAGTTTCATCTTCAAAATTCCTTCTTTCGTCTATTACTGCTTGTTTCCATCTAACTTGTCCAGCATATCCCAAATGCCCCAAATATACATGATACCAAGGGCACGGTCATAGAGACCATAGCCAGGACGGCAGGTGCCAGGACCCTCGCCCCAGAGGTGACGACCATGGTCAGGACGGATATAGCCTTCATAGCCACAGTCATGGTAAGCTTTTACAATGTCCAGAATATGGGTATCACCATCACAGTCACGGTGGGAAGCCTCTGTAAAGTCACCATTTTCAAAGTGCTTTACATTGCGGATGTGGGCAAAAGCAATGCGGTCGCAGTGCTTGCGTACGATGGAGGCAATGTCATTGTCAGGATTGGCACCCAGAGAGCCAGAGCACAGGGTCAGGCAGTTGTAGGGGTTATCTACCATAGTCAGGAAGCGGTCAATGGATGCCTCATCCACCAGCAGTCTGGGCAGACCGAAAATATCCCATGGGGGATCGTCCTGATGGATTGCCATTTTGATGTCGCACTCCTCACACACAGGCATAATTGCCTCCAGGAAGTACTTCAGGTTTTCCCAAAGCTTTTCCTTAGTGACAGGACGGTACATCTCAAACAGCTCATCCAGACGTGCCATACGCTCAGGTTCCCAGCCTGGGAAGGTCAAACCATTCAGGTTGTTCAGGATATAGTTTGCCATTTCCTTGGGATCGTCCTGAATTTTGGACTTCTCATAGTACAGAGCGGTGGAGCCGTCGGGCAGGGGATGGAACAGGTCGGTGCGTGTCCAGTCAAAAACAGGCATAAAGTTGTAGCAGATGACCTTGACACCGAATTCTTTCAGGTTGCGGATGGTCTGCTTGTAGTTCTCAATATACTGGTCGCGAGTGGGCAAGCCAACTTTGATATCGTCATGGACGTTGACAGACTCTACTACATCCATATTGAAACCATAGGGAGCCAACTGCTTCTGTACCTCTGCAATTTCTTCCTTCTCCCAAACTTCGCCGGGCTGCTTATGGTGCAAAGCCCAGACAATACTGGTTACACCAGGAATTTGCTTAATGTCAGACAGGGAAATTCCATCGTTGCCCTCACCATACCAGCGAAAGCCCATTTGCATTGCCATAGTGTGTTCCTCCTTTGTTATTATAACCACAGCACTGAAAAAAGTATGGTCTCAGTGGTGGAATTTTAAAATAGTATCACCTTGAAGTAAGAGGAGAAGTTGTGTTGTCCACTTACTTCTGCTATCATACAAGCCATATTATAATACTAGTATACTAGTCTTTCAATAGTTCACAACTACAAAACTTCACCAATATAATTTAGACAAATTCCACAAAAACTGTGGAACCGTTGCAAAACTTCCTTACGGCTTCAAAAATTTTGCAAAGTGCTCCCGAATATAGCAAGCATCTACTTGATAGCGGTCTAAATGTTGGGTTAAATAGTCGGTTGCTGAGGTGCAATTCCGCTGCAAAATCGCCTCCAAAATTTCCCAGTGCTCATGCACAAGGCTCTCATCCCGTTTGGATTCCACATTGACGGTCATACTACGTACACGGTCAAAATGGACATTGACACTTTTGGTTAAATTATACGCAAGTTCACGGTTTGCAAATTGAAACAATAATTGATGGAACTGGTCATCCAAGGAAAAAAGACGGTTGCTCATAGGGTTTTGCACGTAGAATTCCTGTAGACGCAAATTCTCCACCAATGCTGCCTCTTGGCTCGGGGAAAGACCTTGCTGGCAGAGGGTTTCTACAATCCCTTTTTCCAACACCAGCCGGATAAACCGAGCTTCCTCTACTAGAGCATAGTCAATCAATGCCACTTGAATCCCCTTCTGGGGGAAAATTTCCACAATTTTCACTTTGGATAAATCGATCAACGCCTCACGAACAGGAGTGCGAGACAAACCCAGTTGGTCAGCCAGTTCCTTTTCACTGACCAAGGAGCCAGGAGCCAGTTCCAGTCGAACAATATTCTCGCGAATGGTACGAATGGCGTATTCTCTTGAAGTCTCACGCTCTTTTTTTTCCACGATAAACACAGGGCTACCTCCTGATATTCTCTTAGTCCATAAGTATATCAGTATTCCTAGTATACTGCAAGTGCAGCAAACATAATTCAAGAAAGAAAAGCCAAATGTAGATGGAAACATGGAAGCGCCCCCAATCAAAGGGAACTTTTTTTCTGCCAGTTCGTCCAACCATGCAAGAGCACAACACTGAAAGTATGGTGAAACAAGAAAGGAGCAGATTGATATGAGAAGCAAGATGAAAACCTTGGTTTTGGCTGGTCTGTTGACCTGTACACTAGCAATACCTGTAGGGGCAACGGGATACTCCCAAATGGATGCACTAGACGCCGCAGGGCAGGTACAGGAATTACCTGACAGCGTGCTGTACTATGGCACAGTACAGGAAATCGGAAAGGATGAGAATGGAACCATTACCAGGCTATATCTGGAGTCTGACCGATATGGCACCTATGTGATGGGTATTTCAGAAGAGACAGCTTGGATTGACAGTGGAAAGCAAACCGCTTCTGACCCTGCTGACCTACAAATTGGCGAGCGTGTCTATGTGTTCCACAGTGCCATTTCCACCTATTCCCTTCCACCCCAATCGGCTGCCTATGCAGTGGTAAGAAATGTGCCAATGGATGCCAGTTGTGCCCATTACCACCAAGTAGAGGACGTTTCTGTCAAAGATGGTCAAATACAAATTACCACAGACAATGGTGGGCTTTTCCTTTTCCTAGATGAAAACACAACACTTTCTAGTTACCACCCAGACCAACAGGCTTCCCAAGATGACATACAGGTTGGGGTTTATATTATGGCATGGTATGGGGCTGTTGCAGAGTCTTATCCAGCCCAGACCCATGCCAGCCATGTGATGGTGTTGTCGGAACAATCCGATTCCACTACACTGACCCGAGCAGAATTGGTTTTGATGCTGCATGAACAGGCAGGAAAACCGATTGTGAACTATGCAATGGCTTACACCGATGTGCCATCAGATGCAGATTATGCTGAGGCTGTGCGGTGGGCAAGCAGTGAACAGTTAGTCAGTGGATATAGTGACGGCACCTTTGGAGCGAATGACGTTGTCAGCCGTGAACAGCTTGTGACCATTCTTTGGAGATATGCTGGAAGTCCCATGTTGATGGACTACACTGGTTTACTTCAGTATGAAGATGTAAATGAGCTTTCCCCATATGCACAGCCTGCATTTGCATGGGCACATCAAAAAGGCTATCTGAATAGCATGATACAAAATAACATGCTAAAACCCAAAGATGAAGTGTCCCTCAAGTTGGCACAAGATATGTTAAAAGCAATTATGGGTGAATAATTCTGTTGTATGAGCAACTGAAATAAATAACCCCCGGATTTCAAACCGTATGGAAGAAATCCGGGGGTTATGTTTATCAGATTTAACCGGGAGGCCAGGTCATGTCACGACCAGATAAGACATGGAAATGGAGGTGGGGAACACTTTGACCAGCCTGTTCTCCAATGTTGGAGACCACACGATAGCTGTCAAGCCCCAGTTCCTTTGTGACTTTGGAGATGACAGCAAAGATATGAGCAACCACTGCTGCATTGTTTTCTGTGACCTCAGCAACAGAGCCAATGTGCATTTTGGGTATCACCAGAAAATGAGTGGGAGCCTGAGGATCAATGTCATAGAAGGCAAAACATACTTCATCCTCATATATCTTTTTTGAGGGGATTTGCCCTTTGGCAATGTTACAGAATAAACAATCTGACATGAAAAGACCTCCTTATTTTATGGATTTGGAATGGAATCAGCCCAATTTATCCGCCACGAAATCATCTACACAAGCGAGGGCATCATCCAACTTGAGTACATTGGTGCCGCCACCCATAGCACTGTCTGGCTTGCCGCCGCCCTTGCCACCACAGATGGCAGTGACTTTTTTAATAATATCGCCAGCCTTAATGCCCTTTTCAATGGCATCTTTACCACAGACAGCCAGGAATGTGATTTTTTCCCCATTGACACTTGCCAGAACAGCAACCAGATTGGGAGCTTTATCACGGAGCATATCACCCATCTGACGCAGTTTATTGGCATCTGCTTCGTTGACTGTGGCAGTCATCACCTTCAATGTGCCTACCTGACGAGCACCAAACAGAATGCGTTCTGTTTCACCAGCAGATTCACGAGCCTTAAATTTCTCCACCATTTGATGAAGATTTTTTAACTCCATAATGGTCTGTTCTGCTTTTTCTCTCAACTCGCTGGGCTTTGCCTTCAAAATGGCAGCCGCCTGGAAAATCACTTCCTGGTTGCGGTTCATCACTTCCAGAGATTTACGACCAGTGGTGGCTTCAATGCGGCGTACACCAGAAGCCACGGAAAATTCACTGGAGATGTGGAATACACCCACCTTAGCAGTGTTATCCAAATGGGTACCACCGCAAAATTCTACAGAATAGCCCTTACCCATATCAACCACACGGACAGTGTCACCATATTTTTCACCAAACAGGGCAATGGCACCACGTTTCTTTGCCTGTTCAATGGGCATCTCCTCAGTGACAATGTCATAGCCACTGAGTACAGCATCATTGACAATGGCATTGACCTGTGCCAATTCATCGGCGGTGAGGGCAGAGAAGTGGGTAAAGTCAAAGCGCAGCTTATCTTCCTCCACCAGAGAACCGGCTTGATGCACATGATCACCCAACACAGTGCGCAGAGCGGCATCTAACAGATGTGTAGCAGAGTGGGCACGCATAATGGCTTGACGGCGCACAGGGTCAATTTGTGCAGCAACTGTGTCACCCAGTTTTAGCATTCCCTCTGTGAGTTTGCCACTGTGCATATATTTGCCACCCTTGTTTTTCTGTACATCTGTGACCTGGAACATAGCCCCATGTTCTCCACTTTTGAAAATAGTGCCGTGGTCAGCCACCTGACCACCCATTTCAGCATAGAAAGGAGTTTTGTCCAGAACTACAATGGCTTCCACCCCAGGCATCAATTCCTCTGCCTGTTCGTTTTCTACCACAATGGCGACTACTTTGGCATCTGTAATGGAGGTGAATTCATAGCCTACAAATTGGGTTTCAGGCACATCTTTTCCAAATTCAACGCCAGCCCAACCCAAATCACCCAAGGCTTCACGGGCTTTACGGGCACGCACTTTTTGTTCTTCCATCAGAGCATCAAAGGCATCCTTGTCCAAAGTCATACCCTCATCTTCCACCATTTCAATGGTCAGGTCGATGGGGAAGCCATAGGTGTCATAGAGTTTAAAGGCATCTGCACCGGAGAACACTTTTTCTCCCTTCTCCTTGTGACCAGAGAGCATTTCATTGAAAATACGCAGACCGCCATCAATGGTCTTTGCAAAGTTCTCCTCTTCTACACGGATGACTTTTGTAATATAGTCCTGACGTTCCCGCAGTTCTGGATAGTGCCCCTCATTTTCATGGATGACAGTGTCACACACTTCATACAGGAAGGGGTGGTTGACACCCAACAATTTCCCGTGGCGGGCAGCACGGCGCAGCAGACGGCGCAGCACATAACCACGTCCCTCATTGGAGGGGAGCACACCATCGCAAATCATAAAGCTGGCGGAGCGAATATGGTCGGTAATGACACGCAGAGACACATCGGTGGCATGGCTCTGTCCATAGGAAGCCCCGGTGATTTCTGTGACCTTTCGGGTGATGTTCATCACAGTATCTACATCAAAGAGAGAGGGGACGTTTTGACACACACAGGCCAGACGCTCCAACCCCATACCAGTGTCAATGTTCTTCTGTTTCAGTTCTGTGTAATGCCCCTCTCCATCATTGTCAAACTGGGAGAACACATTGTTCCATACTTCAATATAGCGGTCACAATCGCAACCTACCGTACAGTCAGGTTTACCACAGCCGTATTCCTCCCCACGGTCGTAGTAAATTTCAGAGCAGGGTCCGCAGGGACCGGAGCCGTGCTCCCAGAAGTTGTCAGCTTTTCCAAAGCGGAAAATACGCTCAGGGGCAATGCCAATTTCCTTGTTCCAAATCTCAAATGCCTCATCATCATCCTGATAGATGGAGGGATAGAGGCGGTCTGGGTCCAGTCCCACCCACTCAGGGCTAGTCAAAAACTCCCAGGACCAGGCAATCGCCTCATGTTTGAAGTAGTCACCAAAGGAGAAGTTGCCCAACATTTCAAAGTAAGTGCCGTGACGGGCAGTTTTTCCGATGTTCTCAATATCTCCTGTGCGAATACACTTTTGACAGGTACAGACACGGCGGCGGGGAGGCTCCTGCTCTCCGGTAAACCAGGGCTTCATGGGAGCCATACCACTGTTAATCAACAGCAGAGAGACATCATTTTGAGGAATCAGAGAAAAGCTGGGCAAGCGTAAATGTCCTTTTGTCTCAAAAAAGGATAGGAACATCTCACGCAGTTCATTCAATCCATAGGGTTTTGGGTTGTGCATGAATCATACCTCCAAATATTATGTTTACTCAATTTTGATTTCCAGACCCATCAAATTCATATCAAGGTCATACGCAATGCGGTAGAGTACATCTTTTTTTTCATGCTTACAATAAAAGACCGCAGTGGCATATTCTTCGCCAGTGTCGTCAAGGGTCTGCCCTGTTGCCATTGCATCTGATTCTGATTGATATGCCCCAGCCTGTTCCAGAGTGGATTCCATATAAGAGGCTATGGTCTCCTCAGGGGAAAGAGATTGTGCATCCTCACGCAACTGCTCATAGACTTTGGTATATTCACCATCATTTAATTGGGATACAACAGTCCGCCCCTGCTCTAATACAACAGATTCTTCCATTCCTTCTGGCAGAGGATGCCCATTTGGAGAGCAGCTACAACCTAGACCGAGGCACAGTACAAGGGAAAGCAGAGCAACACCCAGACGTTTTTTCATTCAGAAAACCTCCTTTCAAAGAAAAACCCCTGAATGAAGAAAGTTCCTTCATTCAGGGGCGAATGTCAATTCACGGTACCACCCTGATTATCTGATAAAAACCAGCATCTCATATCCCTGTAACGGGAGATTTCCCGTCCTGCTTTTCACAGGCCGCTCCAGAGTGGCGTGTACAGCACGGACATCAGGGGCTCTCACCATATCCCCCTCGCTTTGGAATGGGTCCTGTACTTGGCTCTTTCACTGCGTTTTCAAATACCAGACCTATTCTATCACAATTTAGGGGCTTGTCAAGTCCCAGTGTATTCCTATAATTCACACAAGTTCAGATAGCCTTTTCCGCTTTTTTTCACCTGATAGAGAAGTTCATCTGCCTTTTGATAGAGTTCCTCAAACGTGTGGCGGTTGCCACTGTAAATTCCTCCGAAAGATAAAGAGGAGTGGCTGAGGGGATATTGTTCGGAAATCATGGTATGATAGGTTTCCATCATGGTATGGAGTTTTCGCTCCATAATCTCTACATTGTGACAATCTGCAATAAAAATGGCAAACTCATCACCACCGAGACGACAGATAATATCTGTTTTGCGGAAGGAGCTGGAAAGTAATCTTGCTACATATCTTAAAGCATCATCACCAGATGCGTGACCATAGTTGTCATTGAGCAGTTTGAAGTTATCCAGGTCCATCATAAAGAACAGATAGTGATCTGTATGAGCAAGACTTTTTTCAATGGCCTCAGTACCACCTTTTCGGTTTAACAGTCCTGTGAGGGCATCCCGGATGGATTCATTTTTTAATTGTTCTCGGGTACGCACCTGTTCAGAGATATCAATCACTAAACTGACAATGGCCTCACGCCCCTCATTGGTCACAGTTTTCCTTCCCACATCATAAACCCAAAAATAGCTGCCATCTTTCTTTTTCATCCGATACTCAATCTCATATTGAAGACTGTGGGATAACTGTGTGGTAACAGAGCGCCATACATAGTCCTGATCATCAGGGTGGATGGTGTGCATCACAAGACCATCGGTATCCTCCAGAAATTCTTGATAGGTGTATCCAGCCATCGTCAACAGACGATCATTGGCAATATAGAGGGGAAAGTCCTTTTCATAGTAACCACCCAGAACACCACCAGGCATGACTTCGCTCATCATCTCTATCAAATCATGTTGTGCTTCCCGGTTGAGACAGTTCATCTGTTCGGATGCAAATTCGATAGGGAAAAATTCATCGGTTTCCTGGTAGCTGCTCCCAACTGACATATGTAGTGTATCAGCCAGAAACCGTGTGCCCTCCCTGCGAAAACTGGCAGTGAGACGGGTACTATAGGAGATGGTACTTTTATCCTCTGGTACCGAGATACTAGTTTTCACATAGCAGAAACACTCACAACAATCTTCACAACGCCATTTTCCATGAAAATCTGATAGTTCAAAGGCAATGGGAGAGGGCAAGGCAGACATCTCTGCTTCCAGAAGAGCACGGAATTCCTCTTTTCCAACCGCAATCTCACCATTTCCAGTGCCAATACTAAAAATATCTTCTGTGACAGATGCTAACGTATGTTCTATATTACGTTCCGTCAAGTAGTAATAAAAAAACTGATTGAGTGCATCATAGATGATTTTTTCTGTGTTTGGAGGATATGCTGTGGTGTCACTCTGTTCTGACATAGTTTCACCCCTCTTCCAGTTGACAGATGTATATTAGGAACAGAGAACGGTAGTCTAAAACAAACAAAAATTATATTATGTTATTATATAGTATTCTCAAAATGCTGTCAATTGGCATAGAACTATCTATATAAGGGGGAAAAAGAAGATAGACAGTGATGGAAAAAAAGCTTGATTATTTGGCTGTATTTGGATATAATAAGGGAGTATTCTGAATTCCTTCGATTCTGCTTGCCTAAGTCCAGAGGATATGGTGTGCAGAGCGTTAGAGTATGATTGGAAACGGTTATGCTTTCCGTGGTTGAGAAGAGGGAAGTTGGGGTAACTGGTGTGGGTGGCTACATGGATTTGTAGGTACTCTGGTAGGTTGTGCTCAACACGCTCTTTCCCGGAGAAGGAGCAGGTTTCTTGAAATCAGACGCACGATCCAGTTCCACCCCCTCATCGGAAGTGCTTTTTGCGTTTGATTGATACACAGTGGGACTGGCTATGAATCCCCCCTCATAGCCAGTCTCATTTTTCTTTCTGTTTGGTACAATTCTGGTCAAAAAAACGCAGCATTTGTAGATTGGTTTCTTTGCTTTCTGCCCAATCCCACCAGCCCACTTCAAAGACATGGGTGAGGTGTTCCCCCTGTTTTTTGGACCAGTGGAGATGTTGGTGGGGGATGTGATGTTTTTGCAGAAATGCAATCAAATGCTTGCTCTGTGCATAGTAGAGGTCTGGTTCACTGGACACTACAAAGATGGGTGGAAGGGAAACATGGAGTGCGGTATCCTGAAAGCTGGCGTGCCCACAGAGTGGAGACTGTTTCCAAGGAGTGCCCAGAAGCATATTGCAGTATTCGTTACTCACTGCCTGATCTAGAACAGGGGTCAGAAAATGGAAATGATAGATGTCGCACACTCCATGTACAATCGCCAGTGTATCAATAGAAAATGGAGGAGGTGTGACTTCATACAGAGATTGTAAATCAGGATTGCACAGGATACAGGTGGTCAGCCCTGCCAGATGCCCACCAGCAGAATCTCCTGTCAACAAAACACTGTTTAAGTCAAAACCATAGGAAGAAGCGTTCTGAGAGAGCCAGTGAAGGCTTTGAAAAATATCCTGAATTTGTCCTTTTAAATCTGTTTCTGGAATCAAACGATAGCTCATGCCCAAAACAGCATAGCCCTGAGAAGCCAGATACATGCAGTAGGCTTTGTTTAATTCACGGTCCCCATACATCCAGCCACCCCCGTGAATATCAATGACTGTGGGTAACAGATGTTGTGTCTGTTTTGGGCGATAGAGGTTGAGTGTATGCATGGGATGTCCATCCGTGTGGTAGGGCAGACCAGAAACCACCTGGACTCCCTCTGGGAGGGATTGCCCAGCAAGGCGGATGGCATCCCGCTCTCTGTTTCCCTCCCACTTTTCCTGAATCAGTTTACGAATGAAATGGGACATAAATGAAAACCTCCATTTCGTATGTAAAAATTTTTGATAGAACCAATAAAAAACAGCCCCGACTTGCATACAGTCGGAGCTGTTTTTTTCCGAGGCATTAGCCCTCAGAGATAGCACCCACAGGGCAGGTACCAGCGCAGGAACCGCAGTCCAGGCAAGCACCGGCATCAATGACGTACTGGCTGTCACCCTGAGAAATAGCGCTCACAGGGCAAGACTCAGCACAGGAACCGCAGCTGATGCATGCATCACTAATCACATATGCCATTGGAAATACACCTCCCTATCAATGTACACCTTATTGTAACACAACTTTTCAAAATTGCAATGCTTAATTTTATAAAAAGAAGGTTATAGTTTAGAAAGATTCTCTGTGAGCTGGTACAGCAGTAAAAAACAGGGTAAAAAGGAGTTGTTTTGATTCAATGATAAGGGAGGAACCGATGATGACAGGCTTCCGCTTTACATCCACTGCATTGGGGGTGATTCGCTGCGCACAGGAACAGGCAGTGCAGCTGGGGCACTGTTATGTGGGCAGTGAACATTTATTGCTTGGGTTGCTGGGTCAGGAATACAGTGCAGCGTCCCGTTTTTTGACAGAATTTGGTGTAAATCGGCAGATGGTTCGGGAAAAAATTGCCCAAAGGGTGGGCATTGGAGTACCTACCGGTGTGGTCTTTCAAGGATTGACCCCACACAGCTATCAAATTGTACAGCAGGCAGTTTTTGAATGCAGACAGTTGAAGCAGACTGCCATTCATGCAGAACATTTGCTTCTTGGGCTGGTCAGTCAAAAAGATTGTTCTGGTACAATGCTTTTGAAAGAATGCGGGGTACAGACAGAATTGCTCTACCAAAAGGTGAGGGGCGCATTGGGAGGGGAGGATAATCTGAGCCGTATGACCAGGAGGGAACCAGAGCGTGGTGTGTTGGGCAGTGATACCAGACAGCTGGACCAGTGTGCCCGTGATTTAACTAGGATGGCGTTGGAGGGAAAATTAGATCCTGTGATTGGGCGGGAAGCAGAACTGCACAGGCTGGTGCAGATTTTATCCCGCCGCACCAAAAATAATCCAGCTTTGATTGGAGAGCCGGGGGTCGGTAAAACTGCAGTAGTGGAGGGGCTTGCACTGAGTATTGCCGATGGTACAGCACCACCACACTTACAGGGAAAACGAGTGTGTGCCCTTGACCTATCTGCTATGGTGGCAGGGACAAAGTACCGTGGAGAATTTGAAGAAAAACTGCGCCATGTATTGCAGGAGGTACGCCGGAGTAGGAACGTAATTCTATTTATTGACGAACTCCATACCATTGTGGGGGCTGGGTCGGCTGAGGGTGCCATTGATGCAGCTAACATTTTAAAGCCTGCCCTGTCCAGAGGAGAAATCCAGGTGATTGGTGCCACCACGATGGAGGAATATCGGCGGTATATTGAAAAGGATGCTGCATTGGAGCGCCGCTTTCAGCCCATTACCGTGAAGGAACCATCTCCAGAAGAAACGATGGCAATTTTGCAGGGTTTACGTGGACGGTATGAGGCGCACCACAAATTGACCATTACAGATGAAGCCCTTCAGGCAGCCATTGACCTGTCCATCCGCTATTTGCCCCAAAGGTTTTTGCCAGACAAAGCCATTGATTTGGTGGATGAAGCGGCCTCACAGGCACGGTTAAATCTCAAAAAATTGCCACCCGACTTGGTTCAACTGGAGCAAAAAGCCAAACAGGCAGGCAATCAGTTGCTCAATGCCATCCGGAAACAGGATTTTGAACGGGCTGCTATGCTCAGGGACGCAGAGGGGGACTTCCGCAGGGAGTTGGAAATTAACAGACAGCGTTGGTATCAGAAAAATGCAACCAAAGTAGTAGAGGAGTGTCACATCCGAGAAGTATTGACCCAGTGGACAGGGATTCCTGTAACCAATCCCAACCAGCAGGACAGACAGGCACTTGCCCAGTTAGAAGAATCTTTACAGCAGAACTTGCTGGGACAGGATGAGGCGGTGAAATTGGTGGCAAAAGCCATCCGTAGGGGACGGCTAGGGCTGCGAGACCCACGCAGACCGGTAGGGTGTTTTTTGCTGCTTGGTCCCAGTGGTGTGGGAAAAACTCAGTTATGCCGTTCTTTGGCTGCTACTCTGTTTGGCAGTCAGGATGCCCTGTTGCGGTTTGATATGTCCGAGTATATGGAAGCCCATAGTGTTTCTCGCCTCATTGGTTCTCCACCTGGATATGTGGGGCATGAGGAAGGGGGGCAACTGACAGAAAAGGTACGCAGACAGCCCTGGTCTGTGGTGTTGCTGGATGAATTTGAAAAGGCACACAAGGATATCTGGTCTATTTTACTGCAAGTGATGGAAGAAGGGGTATTAACTGACTCACAGGGTAGAAAAACGGATTTTCGTAATACCATCTTAATTATGACATCCAATCTGGGGGCACAGTATTTTCATGATAAACAGCCATTGGGATTTGTACAGGGGACTGCTGCCACAGAAGCCATTGAACGGGAGGTGTTGTCTCAGGCACGCAAAACGTTTGCACCAGAATTTTTAAACAGGCTAGACCATGTACTGGTATTTCACCCACTACAAAAGGAGACGTTGTGTGCCATTACCAGGCAATTGTTACAGGAGACAAAGCAGAGATTTGAAGCCCTGGGGCTCTCCTTACGGATTGAAGACACCGCCATTTCCTTTTTAGCCCAGCGAGGGGAGCACCGGGACTATGGTGCAAGACCACTCAAACGGGCTATTGCCACTATGGTAGAGGACCCAGTGGCAGACCTCCTACTCAGCGGGCAGATTAACCAAGGGGATGAAGTATGTATTTTTATGGAGGATGCACACCTGCAAATTCAAAAAGCATCCTAACTATAAATATAATATTAAAAATCATATTTCATAATTTTTAATATTGCTATTTGGGATCTATCGGGTTATACTATGCTTGGAAAGAAAACCAGACAACATGGAAAAGAGGTGAGCTTCATGGAGCATAGTATGGTGCAACGGATGGAGCGGGCTAGGAAACCAGCCGTTCCCAAAAAAAGGGAGGTAAGGAACCCTTATGATGGGTTGCGGTTCTGGTCTGCATGGACGCATGGCGTAGGTGCTGTGCTGGCAGTTTTGGGCACATTGCTTTTGATTGTCAAAGCAGCTCTGCAACAAAACTGGGAACAGGTTATCGTATTTGCAATCTATGGAGGTTCCATGATTTGTCTCTATACTGCAAGTACCCTCTATCATAGTGTGAACACCACAGAAAAGAAACGGATTGCATTGAGAAAATATGACCACTGCTCCATCTATCTGCTGATTGCTGGCAGCTATACACCAGTCTGTATCTGTGTGTTAAAGGGGCATGGAGGCATTGCATTGATTTCTGTGATTTGGAGTTTAGCCATTGCGGGGATGATTTTGACCATTGCAAAATTGGATTTGCCCAGATGGCTGACCAGTGTGATTTATCTGGTAATGGGCTGGCTGGCACTTACTGCCATTGTCCCTCTCTCACGCCTGATGTCAGGAGAAGGGATGTTTTGGCTCTTATTAGGTGGTATTTGTTACAGTATTGGTGGTGTGCTATATGCGGTAAAGTGGCCAGGGCGGCACAATCCCAAATTTGGTTGTCATGAGATTTTTCATGTGTGGATTGTGTTAGGTTCTGTAATGCACTATTTGATGATGTATCGAGTGGTTGCAGCGATGTAAAAACTGCATATAAGAAACAGACAGCGGTTGGAGCGCCAAAATCGGCTTCCAACCGCTGTTTTGTTGGTTTTCATGGTACAGAAAACCAAGTGGTTTTGATTTCATTTGCCAGTTGTAAAGGAGCATCTATGTTCACTTCATGCCCTGCACCTTCCACCAAAGTCAATGTGGCATGGGGAATCAGATTTGCCAACTGCTTGGCTGCCTTTTTGTTTGCTTTGTCTTTCTGCCCACAGATGATATGGCATGGGCAAGTGATTTGATGCAGATGACTTGTAAAGTCTAAATGTTTTATAGAAGTTGAGATCGTGATCATGTCCTGTTTGGAAAATCCAGTTGTTTGAAATACAGATCCAGGCAGGAAACGAAAGAGCATTGCCTGTACCTGTAGAAGTAAGGTTGGCATTTTGTATTGAGGTGCAATTAAAATTAAATTTTTTACTGTTTGGGGATGCTCCAGTGTGTACTGTAATGCCAAAACGGCACCAAGGGAGAGACCACACAAATAGAGTGGGGATTCAAGCTTGTTACATTCCTCTTGAAATCCCTGATAGAGATGGTCATAGGTCAGTGTTTGTTCCTTTACTATGGTGGATAGACAGGGCTGATGGAATTTGACTTGGGTTGAAATATGGGTGATTACTTGTTCCCAGCTGGAGGGACCTTGTCCAAGTCCATGTACCAAAATATAAGAAATCATGTTATATTCTCCTTTGCACATGAAAATGGTATCAGAACAGGGATAAAAAAGCAAGACAGCATGGGTTCATATGCTGTCTTGCAACTGTGTGTTTGGATATAAAATACCTGTAACTTGTGATTTACTTCAAAACAGAGGAATGGAGTACACGAATGATATCAGAAAATTCTGCCCGTGTCAGTGTGCCTGTGGGGTCAATTTGGGCTTGATGTGTTCCATGTCCATTCAGTAGTCCTGCTGAGATTGCCCACTGCATAGCAGGTTTTGCCCACTCGGCAATGGAGCTGCTATCCTCATAGACATAAAGATCTGTCCAGTTGCGGGTGTCCACTCCCTGTGCCTTTACATACTGGTATAGAACCAAAGCCACTTCCTGTCTTGTCATGGGATTGTCTGGTGAAAAATGAGTGGTGTCTGTATTGCTCATAAACCCAGAATGAACTGCCCAAGAGACGGCATTGACAAGCTCTGTCTGTGAGGAGACATCCTCAAAGGAGAGGGGGGAAACGGTAGGTTTTCCTGCAATACAGTAGAGAGATTCTGCTACCATACTGCGAGTGGTTGTTTCTTCTGGAGCAAAGGTGGTGCGTGAGGTGGGGGGAACCAGTCCATTGGATGTGACATAGTCAACCGCCTGATAATACCATGCATCAGCATCCACATCTAAAAATTCAGAAGTTGAAATAGATGGGACTTGTTCAAAAATTTGCAGGTAGTAGCACAGGTCTTCCTGTCCCTCGCAGGAAACGGTAATCATGTAGATGAGGGCATAGTCATTGAGCTGCTGAGGTGTTAAATCAGGCAGATAGTGGGGGCTGTATTGCCGTCCACGGTCAGAAAATGCCTGAGTACCTCTGGAAATCAGTTCCTGACCAGTCAGCGTATATGAAGTTCCCACCTCTAATGTATCCATAGTGTCTCCAGATGCGGAGACTAGAGTACCAGAGGAAGTTACCATATCATGGGCAGGAATAGACTCGCTGTCCAATAGCTCATAGCAGTTATCCCCATCCAAGTCTGTAAGATAATCCACACGGATGGAAACATCCTCCATTTCAGGAGTAATGTGAATTTCCACATCCTTGGAAACTCGGTTGACTGATGTAATCAATTCCATTTCCTTCAACTGTGCAAAGGTATTGGTCTCATCTCTCTGATAGAGAGTGAGATCTAAAGCCAGTTTGGGGAAATCGGTCATTCCGGCAGCAATAGAAACTGTAGCACAGTTTTCCTGTGTCGTTTCTGCACTGATAGAGCAGATCAGAGATGCTGCCAATGCAAATGTAGTAAACAAATGAAAAATATGTTTAGAATGGCGGTTCATGACAGACTCCTTTCCAAATATGCTGCAAGTCTAATATCAGTCTAATAATAGAAATACAGTTACATTATTATAGCATGGAACGAAAAAAATGCAAGTGCAAAACAAAAGGTGTAACAGAAAAGAAAGGCTTGACAAAACAGTTAGCTTATGCTATTTTAGGTTAGCAAACAACAACTGGAATGAGGTGGAGAAGCGTGAATCTGACACAGGCACAACTTGGGGTGCAATATTTGGTGCAGACAATCTGTACAGAAGACGAGGAGCTCAATGGCTTTCTCCTGACCTTGGGTTGCTATAGTGGACAACCAATTACTGTAGTCTCACAGTCTAGGGGAGGCTATGTGATTAGTGTCAAGGATGGTCGTTATAACATTGACAAAGACTTGGCAGAGGCGATTTTAATCTCTGAATAAAATAATTCTGCCTGTGAGGCAGGGTTATTTTAATAGATAAAAGTTAGCTTATACTAACTAAACAAGAATGAGAGAAATAGGATGAAATGAGGAGGATTCTGTTATGAGAATTGCATTGGCAGGAAACCCAAACAGCGGTAAAACCACCATGTTCAATGCCCTCACTGGGCGCACAGAGCGTGTGGGCAACTGGGCAGGTGTTACAGTAGAAAAAAAGGAGAGCCCAATCAAAAAGTCCTACCTTCAGACTTCAGAGACACCCATTGCAGTGGATTTGCCTGGAGCCTATTCTATGTCCCCTTTTACATCAGAGGAGAGCATCACCAGCAGTTATGTAAGAAAAGAACATCCTGATGTGATTATCAATATTGTGGATGCCACAAATTTAAGCCGTAGCTTGTTTTTTACAACACAGCTTTTGGAACTTGGAGTTCCTGTGGTGGTTGCATTGAACAAAAGTGACATCAACCAGAAGAAACAGACGAAAATTGATGTGGAGGAACTTTCTCGTCTGTTGTGCTGCCCTGTGATTGAAACTATTTCCACTGACAACAGCCATAAAGGATTGTCACAGCTTGTAGAAAAGGCGGTTCAGCTCAACGGAAGTTACCAGAAGGCACCCTATGAGCAAGGGGAAATCAATTTACATGATAAGGCAGAAGTAGCTGCCGCTGACCGCAGACGCTTTGATTTTGTCAATCAAATTGTGAGCAAAGTAGAGGAACGAAAAGTTCAGACCAGCGAAAAAAATAAACAGGATCAGATTGATGCTATTGTGGCACATCCAATTATTGGAATCCCCATTTTTGCTGCTATTATGTTTGTGGTATTTGATTTGTCCCAGACCCGTATTGGTCCCATGATTGCAGAGTATCTGGTTGGATGGATTGAGACATTTCAGGGTTGGGTGGGAGAGCAGGTATCTGGAGCTTCACCTTTTGTACAATCTCTGTTGGTAGATGGTATCATTGGTGGTGTGGGTGCAGTTGTGGGCTTCCTGCCCTTGGTCATGGTGATGTATTTCCTCATTGCTCTGCTGGAAGATTGTGGCTATATGGCACGTGTCAGTGTGGTGATGAACCCTATTTTTAAGCGGGTTGGTCTCTCTGGTAAGTCTATTATTCCAATGGTCATTGGAACAGGCTGTGCCATTCCAGGTGTTATGGCTTGTCGTACCATCCGCAATGAACGGGAACGCCGCACCACTGCCATGCTGACTCCATTTATGCCCTGTGGTGCAAAGCTGCCAGTGATTGCACTGTTTGCAGGTGTCTTTTTCAATGATGCCGCTTGGGTGGGTACTCTGATGTATTTTGTGGGAATTGCCCTGATTTTCCTTGGTGCTCTGTTGGTGCTGAAAATCACTGGTCATAAGTATCGTAAATCCTTCTTTATTATGGAGTTGCCTGAGTATAAGGTTCCCAGTTTGCAGCGTGCGGTGATGTCCATGCTGGCTCGTGCAAAGTCCTTTATTATTAAGGCTGGTACTATTATTCTGGTTTGTAATGCAGCAGTTCAAATTATGCAGACCTTTAACTGGCAACTGCAAGTGGTCGAGGAGGGAATGGAGCACACCTCTATTCTTGCTACCATTGCAACCCCCTTTGCAATCATTATGATTCCTCTGGGATTTGGTGTGTGGCAGCTTGCAGCAGCAGCCATCACAGGATTTATTGCAAAAGAAAATGTGGTAGGCACTTTGGCTGTGGTCTATGGGCTGACCAATTTTATTGATACAGATGCGCTGGCTCTGGTAGGTGGTGCCAATGAAGTAGCAGTTACAATGGGGCTGACCTCTGTGGCGGCATTGGCTTATCTCATGTTTAACCTGTACACACCTCCCTGTTTTGCTGCCATTGGTGCTATGAATTCTGAAATGCAAAATAAAAAGTGGTTATTTGGTGGAATTGCACTTCAAATGGGTACTGCTTATGTGTTATCCTTCTTAGTGTACCAGATTGGCACTTTGATGACCACTGGTGTATTGGGTACTGGATTCCTGCCTGGTTTGATTGCCAGTGTAGCCATTGTTGGCTGTGTGGTTGCTCTCATCCTGAGTGCAAATCGCCGCATTGATGCACAGTACCACTTGAATCAAAACACAACTGTAAAGGTGTAAGGAGTGAATGGTCATGGTTGACCTGATTGTACTGGGAGTGGTAGCCCTATTAGTTGGAGGTGCGGTTGCCTACATTGTAAGAGAAAAAAAGCGAGGAGCCAAATGTATTGGCTGTTCTGCCTGTACTTCCAATCATAAAGATGGCAGTTGTCACTGTAACTGTCATAATGACAAATAAAATAATGAGATAAATTGTGATGCACCCCAAAAGTGAAACACTTTTGGGGTGCATGGTTTTTCGGTCATATTGCTGTTAAAAAGTGGATTCATGAATGGTTTTGTGATAAAATCATTTACGAGGAAAACAGAGATTGGATGGTTTAAACGGGAGAGTCCATCCACCACTTGACTTGAAGATTTTTTATGATATGGGGGATCATCAATATGAATTCTTTGAACCAGAAGGAACACAATACATTTCAGTTTCAGGCACATATCACAACAGGAAATGTGGAGAACCTGACAGATTACATTGCATTATGTGAAACATGCAAGGTAAAGCCTGTTTTAATTAAACTTGCAAAAGGCAATTTTGTCAATCAGCCAATGTATACACAGAATCTGGTGGCTGAGCGTCTCGATGATGTGATGCTGGAAGTAGAGCGGGTAAAAAAAGTATTTACAGAAAACGGATTCCTTATTATCAGAACAAAAATTGAAATTAATGCAGAACAGGTGATAGATTATTTTCAAATTGATGTGACCCAGTGGGAGAATAGACAGTATAGGGAACATTGTATAGAACAATTCCAAGGTAGCTATTTTGAAGTACATATGAAAGTGAAATATAATGACTTAGACCTGCTCAAAGAAATCGCCATCAAAAATAACCTCTATCTTTCCCAGAATGACAGAGAACCTGGAATTCGTTTTCTATCTGTCAGAAAGAACTTAGCAGATGCCCTGAATCTAGTGGGTGAAGATGGTTTTGAGCTTAGAACGTATCATTTACATGAAAAGAATTTATCCAGAGCATTTGAACAGGATTTAAAAGCAGCCCATATGGAAATTGTAAAGGAAAAGTATGAGTGCTGTATTTATGACAGCAATCAAAAACTGGATTCCAATTGGGGATTTCATGAAATATAAACCGGTTTAGGAAAGGATGATTGTAATGGACTATAAAATGGAAGAATTAGAGATCAAAGAAGAATTGATGATTTATATTGCAAATCATTT
>CALWON010000029.1 GCA_944383165.1 uncultured Oscillospiraceae bacterium | reverse complement strand
ACGCGCTTAGGCAGCAGCATTACTGAGCGCCTCCTTCCTTAGGAGCATTGGCCTGACCGGCGGGGCGGGGGCCACGATTGTTATTGAAATTACCCTGACGGCGGTCACGGTTAAAGTTGTTCTGACGACGCTCGCCACCCTCACGGCGGTCACGACGGGGACGGTCACGACGCTCCTGATAGGGCTTGCTGGTGTCCAGAGTGCGAGGAGTGGTGCGCAGAGCCTGAGTCAGCACTTCGCCCTTGTAAATCCACACCTTAACACCGATACGACCATAGGTGGTAGCAGCCTCAGCAAAGCCGTAGTCAATGTCAGCACGCAGAGTTTGCAGAGGAATGGTACCATCATGATAGTGCTCAGTACGAGCAATTTCAGCACCGCCCAGACGACCTGCACAGGAGGTCTTGATGCCGCGAGCACCGGCGCGCATAGCGCGACCCATAGCGTTCTTCATAGCGCGGCGGAAGCCAATACGCTTCTCCAGCTGCTGAGCAATGCTCTCAGCAACCAGCTGAGCATCCATGTCAGCATTCTTCACTTCAACGATCTTCAGATCAACAGGCTTCTTGATCATCTTGACCAGCTGAGCCTCAATCTTCTTGATCTCCTCGCCACCCTTACCGATGACAACACCGGGACGGGCGCAGTGCAGGTAGATGCGAACCTTGGCGTTATCACGCTCAATCTCGATCTTGGGAATACCAGCACCATAGAGGGTCTTCTTCAGGTAGTCACGGATCTTCTTGTCCTCGACCAGCAGGTCGCCTACCAGTTCATTCTTAGCGTACCAACGGGAGTCCCAATCCTTGATGACACCCACGCGCAGTCCGTGGGGATTAACTTTCTGTCCCATTTATTGTTCCTCCTCCCTTAGCGCTCGCTCACAGCAATGGTGATGTGAGAGGTACGCTTGTTGATACGATATGCACGACCCTGAGCACGAGGCATAATGCGCTTAATGATAGGACCAGGGTTGGCATAGCAGGTGCTGACATACAACTTCTCAGGATCCATCTGATGGTTGTTCTCAGCGTTTGCAGCAGCACTTTTCAGCAGCTTCAGAACAGGCTCAGAAGCAGCCTTAGGAGTCTGCATCAAAATTGCGGTGGCAGTTGCCACATCCTTGCCACGAATCAGGTCAAGGACAATCTTCACCTTACGGGGAGAGATACGCAGATATCTCAGGTTTGCAACAGCTTCCATCGTCTCTCTCCTCCTTACTTACCAGTCTTGGAACCCGCATGACCCTTAAAGGTACGGGTGGGAACAAACTCGCCCAGCTTGTGACCAACCATATCCTCAGTCACATAGACAGGAACATGCTTGCGACCATCATGCACAGCAAAGGTATGACCAACGAAGGAGGGGAAGATGGTGGAGGCACGGCTCCAGGTCTTGAGAACCTTCTTCTCGCCAGTCTGATTCATCTCGTCTACCCGCTTCAGCAGCTCGGGGGCGCAAAAGGGGCCTTTCTTGATACTTCTGCTCATCTTTTACTCCCTCCTTACTTCGCATTACGACGCTTGACAATGAACTTGTCAGTGCGGTTCTTAGTCTTGCGGGTCTTGTAGCCCAGAGCAGGCTTACCCCAGGGGGTAACAGGTCCGGGACGACCCACAGGGCTCTTACCCTCACCACCGCCGTGGGGGTGGTCACAGGGGTTCATAACAGAACCACGAACAGTGGGACGCCAGCCCATGTGACGCTTACGTCCAGCCTTACCAATCTGGATGTTAGCCCAATCGGTGTTACCTACCTGACCAATGGTGGCCTTGCAGTTCTCACGAATATAGCGAACCTCGCCAGAAGGCAGACGGACCTGAGCCATACCATTCTCTTTTGCCATCAGCTGAGCAGCCACACCAGCAGCACGCACCAGCTGAGCACCCTTACCGGGATACAGCTCAATGTTGTGAATCATTTCACCAACAGGAATGTTGGCAATGGGCAGGCAGTTGCCAGGGAGGATGTCAGCGTCAGCACCGGTCATGATGATGTGACCAGCCTTCAGACCGTTAGGAGCCAGAATGTAGCGACGCTCGCCATCTTCATACTCAATCAGAGCAATATTTGCAGAACGGTTGGGGTCATACTGCAAATTGATCACAGTAGCCTTGCCATCCTTGTTACGCTTGAAGTCGATGATACGATACTTCTGCTTGTTGCCGCCGCCGTGATGACGGACAGTGATGCGGCCGTAGCTGTTACGACCAGCGTGCTTCTTCAGAACCTCAGTCAGTGCACGCTCAGGCTTAGCCTTCTTATCAATACCCTCGAAGGCAGACACAGTCATGTGACGGCGGGAGGGTGTTGTGGGCTTAAATGTCTTAATCGCCATTGTTCAATCTCCTCCTTACACCATGCCCTCGAAGAACTCGATGGTCTTGGAATCAGCGGTCAGAGTAACCATAGCTTTCTTCCAGCTGGGACGACGACCAGCAGGACGGGCACCCATACGCTTCATCTTACCCTGCATATTCAGGGTGTTCACCTTAGCAACCTTTACGCCAAAGATTTCTTCAACTGCCTTAGCAATCTCAATCTTGTTTGCGTTCTTGTCCACTTCAAAGGTGTAACGCTTCATCTCGGTCTCAGCCATAGACTGCTCAGTGATGATAGGACGTTTAATGATATCATAAGCGGTCATTATGCGAACACCTCCTCGATGATAGCCAGAGCAGCCTTGTCAACTACCAGGCGTTTTGCATTCACAATGTCATACACACTCAGCACCTTGGCAGTGGTGGTGATGACGCCGGGAATGTTACGGGCGGACTTTACAATGACCTCGTCCACCTCAGGGGTGATAACCACGGACTTACCAGCCTCAACAGCAGTCAGGAAGTCACGCATGGTCTTAGTCTTAATGGTATCCAGCTTCAGACCGTCCACTACCACAATGTCGCCAGAGGCAGCCTTTGCGGACAGGGCAGACTTCAGAGCCAGACGCTTCACCTTCTTATTGAGGGTGTAGCTGTAATCGCGGGGCTTGGGAGCGAACACGATACCACCGTGAGTCCACTGGGGAGCACGGGTGGAACCCTGACGAGCGTGTCCGGTACCCTTCTGACGCCAAGGCTTCTTGCCACCACCGGAAACCTCTGCACGAGTCAGTGCACTCTGAGTACCCTGACGGCAGTTTGCAAGGTGATTCTTGACCACCTCGTGGACAACAGTCTGATTGGGCTCGATGCCGAAAACAGCCTCGGAGAGCTCGATCTCGCCGACCTGCTGGCCGGCCATGTTAAATACATTTGCTTTTGCCATGATTTACACTCTCCTTTCCTTACTTGCTGCGGGCAGAAGCCTTCTGAGGATTGCGTCCAGAAGCCTTCTGAGGATTGCTGGAAATGCCAGCGGCACCCTTTGGCTCGAAGAACTTCTTCACGCTGTTGCGCAGGTACACAATGCCACCCTTAGGTCCGGGAATGGCACCACGTACAGCAATGATACCCAGCTCGGTATCAACCTTAATCACATCCAGGTTCATCACGGTAACCTGCTCGTTACCCATCTGACCTGCACCGATCTTACCCTTGAAGATACGGCTGGGGTCAGTACCAGAACCCATAGAACCGGCATGACGGTGAACAGGACCAGTACCATGGGTCTCCTTCAGACGGGAAGCACCATGACGCTTAATAACGCCCTGATAGCCGTGACCCTTGCTAATGCCAGTTACATCTACACGGTCGCCAGCGGCAAACACCTCAGCGGTGAGCTGGTCGCCTACTTCATACTTAGAGCAGTCCTCCAGAGCAAACTCCTTCAGAACCTTCTTAAACTCAGTCAGACCAGCCTTCTTCTGGTGACCAACCTCAGGCTTGGTGAGCTTGCGCTCAGCAACATCCTGATAACCCAGCTGAATGGCCTCATAGCCATCCTTCTCGGCAGTCTTCTTCTGCACCACGGTGCAGGGGCCGGCCTCGATAACGGTTACAGGAACCACACGACCAGCCTCATCGAAGATCTGGGTCATGCCGATCTTTTTGCCGATGATTGCTTTCTCCATGTCGGATTTTCCTCCTATAGTAGGTTATTGGTTGAACGAGTTACATTCTGTATTGCTCGGTCAACTTGACCCGTCCATCTCTATCAACGCGATGGACAGCGGTACAAACAAAGTTGTGTTTTGAGTTTTTGCTGTGTTCCATTTAGCCATTAGATGCACTTAGGTTATTGTACCTGACAGTACACGGATATCAGGGCTTTCGCCCACCCGGGCTGTGTTCTGTCTGTACAACCTACACAGCTCCAACGACTCAAAGGGAGGGCTTACAGCTTAATCTCAATCTCTACACCAGCAGGAAGCTCCAAGCTCATCAGAGCCTCAACTGTCTTGGGAGAGGGCTTGATGACGTCAATCAGACGCTTGTGGGTGCGACGCTCAAACTGCTCACGGCTGTCCTTATACTTGTGAACAGCACGCAGAATGGTGACGACTTCCTTCTTGGTGGGCAGGGGAATGGGACCAGATACAGTAGCACCTGCACGCTTAGCGGTCTCCACGATCTTCTCCGCACTCTGGTCAATGAGCTGATGGTCATATGCCTTCAGGCGGATGCGGATCATTTCTTTCTGAGCTGCCATTGGTTGTTTCCTCCTTAAACTACATACGAAGTGATTTTGTGTCCTGTGCGACCGATGTTGTCGGACGCCTCGCTTCGTACGGTGAAGTCCTGTCCACGTTCTCGTGCGTATCATTCCGTGACGTGAAAGAAACCGGCACACAAGCAGGCCGGTCCCACCCAACCACAACGATATACGCTGTGCCCAGGTCCTTCAGCCGCCCGATTCTAGCTCGGACATACTCCACGGAAGTTACCTCGTATTCGAGCAATCTCCCGTATCATCGCAGGTGCCCCACGCAGGGACTTTGGTATCATACATCAACATAGCCGTGTGTGTCAAGAGATTTTTCAAATTTTTTTCGCTCTTTTTTACATTTATATGAGATGTCTGTTTCTTCTGGTCTATTTTCCCCTTTCTTTGTGCGCTTAACCCATCTCATATTTTCTTCTGGACATTCCTATTTTTTTATGATAGGATAGCTGCCGACGAGTTTCCACACCCTCGTCCAAGCACAGAAAATTGTTTTTCTGTGTTCGTTCGTCAGAAATGGCGTTCTCTAAATAAGAAAATGGAGGAAACAAACTTATGATGCGTCGTTACACAACCAAAGATTTAACTATGGCAGCCATTCTTGCGGCAGTCTATGCCGTTCTAACGGTCACACTTCCCATTCCCCAGTATGGTGGCATTCAGGTACGTCTGGCAGAAGCCTTTACCGTTCTGCCCTTTCTCTTTCCCGCTGCAACACCTGGGCTTGTGGTAGGCTGTTTTATTGCCAATCTGTTCTCCCCCTTTATGTTGGATGCAGTATTTGGCACCGCTGCCACTTTGATTGCCTGTATTCTGACAGAGCGTATGCCCAACCGCTGGCTGGCTCCTTTGCCCCCAGTTTTGTGCAACGCTGTGATTGTAGGTGGTGAAATCGCCTGGCTGACCACTGGTATTACCCCTGCATTCTTGGGTTCTTTTGCACTGAATGCTTTCACTGTAGGTTTTGGTGAACTGCTTGCCTGCTATATTTTGGGTTCTGTGATTCTTTCCGCCCTGCCTCGTATTGCTCCATTCCGTGCCATGATTCCATCTGAACGTCTGGCTCGTATCTAAGCTAAACTATCTGTTATTCTCAACTATAATTTTAGTAAGCACCCTGATTGAGGGTGCTTTTTTATTTGAATGGCAACCCAAACATCTCTTGGACTCCACTCTCATACCCTGCTCCGTCCACCGCTTTCCGAATTTTCTTCCACGGTTTTTCTGCCCCTTCAAATAATCCCATAAGGTAACTCCACAGTTCTTTCATATGGAATACAGTATTGCGTTCGCTTTTGAACGTCTCCAAGTAGGTCTGGAACAGGGTATCATGAAACGCCATCAGTTGTTTCTTTTCTAAGCCACTTAATCCTTTGAGTTGTTGTATCAGTGCCGGATTTGACAGTAACCCCTGCCCAATCATCATAGACTGAATTTTGGGATATTGTTTCTCCAGGGTTGCACAATCCTCCACCGTTTTCAATCCACCATTAAAACAAATTGCTCCAGGATATTGCTGCACCGCCTTTTCAAAATATTCCATACGAATGGGGTGCTGATAAAAATCCTGCCGCACTCTGGGGTGAATAATCAGCAGAGAAACGGGGTAGTTTTGGAACACATCTAACAACCTTTCAAATTCCTCTGGCTGTTCCATACCCAACCTTGTTTTAATGGAGATTTTCACAGGAGCTTTTTCATAAATTTCTCCCAATAATTGATACAAAAACTCTGGGTTGGATAACAATCCCGCGCCCTTTCCTTTGGAAGTTACCGTTGCAGATGGACACCCCAGATTAAAATTGATTTCATCATAGCCCATAGCTGCCAGTTCTCTGGCTGCCCATAGAAAATTCTCTGCATTTTTTGTGAGGAGCTGGGGAACCGCCCGAAACCCCTGATTGTTTTCTGGCAATATATTTCTCAGCTCTCTCTGTGTAAACACATGGTCCTGTGTGGGCGAGATAAATGGCATATAATAGGCATCTACTCCCGGGAAATACTTGTGGTGTACTCTACGAAATTCTGAACCTGTGACCCCCTCCATGGGGGCAAAATAATACTCCATGCACCAGATGCTCCTTTTCATTTTCTCAAAAACTTTCCACAATTTCATCTCAATTTGTGGATAAAACAACGCTGTTTTCTGAGACTATCAGAAAACAGCGTTATTTGTCAACAGACTTTTCTTACCTGATATTCTTTCATAAATCGTTGAATTGGTCCTACTCCTGCAATCAACTTCGGCTTGGAAGTCTCCTCCTCTATGAGAAGAGTAGGAGCCTGTCTCACCCCATACTCCTCCATCAGTTTAGGGTGCTCCTCTGCCAGCATTTTTTCATATAAAATCCCCTGTTTTTGCAATAACGCCTCTACTTGATGGCAGTTGGGACAGGTGCGTGTGGTTACAAGCACCAATTTGTCCACAGGTGCATCTGCTTTTTGATTCTCTTTTTCTCCCTTTGTCTCTGCTTTCTCTGTTTCATCTATTGTCTGAATGGTCTGTGGTTCAATATGATACACCTTTCTGTCTTTAAACTCCTGCACCTTTCCATCGTTCCAGTTCTGCACAGGGCGATAGTAACCTGTAATTCGACTGTAAACCTCCGCCTTCTGCCCACAGATAGGACAGACAGCCTGTTCCCCTGTTAGATAACCATGCTCACTACAAACAGAATAGGTGGGTGAAATGGTATAGTAGGGCAATTTGTAATGTTCTGCAATTTTATGTACCAAATTGGCAGCTGCCTTCCAGTCTGGCAGTTTCTCCCCCAAAAAGGCATGAAATACAGTACCAGAGGTATATCTTGTTTGCAGGGCATCCTGTACATCCAACGCAGAGAAAATATCCTCTGTATACCCCACAGGCAGATGAGAAGAATTGGTGTAATATGGAGTTCCATGCTCATTTGCTGTAATAATATCGGGAAATTGTGCTTTATCATGTTTTGCAAATCGGTAGGTTGTAGACTCTGCCGGGGTAGCCTCTAAATTATAGAGGTCGCCATACTGTTCCTGATAATCACTGAGCCGTTCCCGCATGTGGTCCAATACCTCTTGGGCAAATATTTGTGTACTCTCATGTGTCAAATCTGCTCTCAGCCAGTTGGCATTCAGCCCCACTTCATTCATCCCAATCAGTCCAATGGTGGAAAAATGGTTATCAAATGTACCCAAATACCGTTTGGTATAGGGATATAGCCCATCTTCCATACACTTTGTAATAAAGGTTCTCTTGGTTTTCAGGGAACGGGCTGCAAGATCCATCAAATGGTCTAATCGCTTATAAAAATCCTGTTCATCTGCTGCCAGATAGGCAATTCTGGGCAAATTGATGGTGACAACCCCCACAGAACCAGTGGACTCCCCTGCTCCAAAAAATCCACCTGATTTCTTTCTCAGCTCTCGTAAATCCAGACGCAAACGACAACACATAGAGCGCACATCAGATGGTTCCATATCGGAATTGATATAGTTGGAAAAGTAAGGGGTACCGTATTTTGCAGTCATTTCAAACAGTAATTTGTTGTTTTCTGTCTCTGACCAGTCAAAATCTCGTGTAATGGAATAGGTCGGGATGGGATATTGGAAGCCTCTGCCATTAGCATCTCCTTCTATCATAATTTCAATAAATGCCTTATTGATGAGATCCATCTCCTGTTTGCAGTCCCCATAAGTAAATTCCATTTCCTTGCCGCCCACAATGGCTGGAACATCTGCCAAATCCTTTGGCACCGTCCAATCTAGGGTAATATTGGAAAATGGTGCCTGCGTTCCCCATCGACTTGGTGTATTCACTCCATACACAAAAGACTGGATACATTGTTTGACTTCTTTATAACTCAAATGGTCTACACGCACAAATGGGGCTAGATAGGTATCAAAAGAGGAAAACGCCTGTGCCCCTGCCCACTCATTCTGCATAATTCCCAAAAAATTGACCATCTGGTTACACAGAGTAGAGAGATGGTTTGCTGGTGCAGAAGTAATTTTCCCTGGTACTCCTCCTAAACCCTCCTGAATCAGTTGTTTTAGTGACCATCCTGCACAATAGCCTGTGAGCATGGATAAATCATGCAGATGAATTTCTGCATTTCTATGGGCTTCTGCCACTTCTTGGTCATACACTTCACTCAGCCAATAATTCGCAGTCATGGCACCAGAATTGGACAAAATCAAACCACCCACAGAATAGGTTACAGTGGAATTTTCTTTTACTCTCCAATCATGGATTTGAAGATAATTCTCTACAACATCTCGGTAATCAATTTTGGTCAAATGATTCTTTTTATTCTGACTCACAACCAATTCCCTCTTTCTCCATAGATTGACAAGACCAGTGAAAAGGTCTATTCTTATCTCATGTTTTGTGTATCTACTATATCATTCTTTTTCTTTGTGGTCAATATATTGTTGTTCTATTTTGTTTCTGACACAATATATAGTTTTGTTCTTGCAAAGATGTCCCATTGACGTGCAATGAACTTGTGTGATACAATCGTTTACAAAAATGTGAGAGGAGTTTTCTTTCATGAAACAAATCATTCATACTGACAATGCACCTGCTGCCATTGGTCCTTATTCCCAAGCCGTTCAAATTGGTTCTATGCTCTACACCTCTGGTCAAATCCCTCTTGATCCTGCCACAGGTACTGTAGTAGAAGGAGGAATTCAGGAACAGACCCGTCAGGCTCTCAATAACATCAAAGCAATTTTAAATGAAGCAGGCACCAATATGGGCGCTGTGGTGAAAACAACGGTATTTTTAAGCGATATGGAGCACTTTGCTGCTATGAACGAGGTCTATGCCCAGTTTTTCCAGGCTCCCTATCCCGCTCGTTCTGCTGTACAGGTTGCCCGTCTTCCCAAAGATGTATTGGTAGAAATTGAAGTGATTGCCCAGCTCTGATGGAGATTTCTCTTGCCTTTTTCTGTGTAATATGCTATGATACTGGGTGCATTCTGTAAAATCAGGTGCTTTGATTGGATTTTGACCCTGTCCTATAGGGTTTGAAAGGGGCGAAAAGCAGTGCTGAAATTGATTTTAACTGTGGTTCAGGTGATTGTCTGTGTCCTTCTGGTTGCCATTGTTATGCTCCAGTCTGGCAAAAGTGCAGGTCTGTCTGGTGCCATTGCTGGTGGCATGGATACCTTCCTGTCTAAGAACAAGGCAAAGACTTGGGACTCTAAGTTGGCAAAAATGACAAAGTGGGTTGCCATTCTGTTTATGTTGCTCACATTGGCTCTGTATCTGATTTGATGAAAAGGTCTCGGCAGTATGCCCGGGACCTTTTTTCTTTTCTTGACAGAACTTTTCAAACTACGATACAATATGAGGCATACTAAGAAAAAGAATCTGTGAGGTGATGGAATTGGGGAAATTTGATGGGGTTCTGTTGGTCAGCGATTTTGATGATACATTATATGACTGGAATTGCCGCATTCCACCCCGAAATTTAGAGGCATTGCGCTATTATATTGATGAGGGTGGACTTTTTACCATTGCAACTGGACGTGCTTACCGCACATTTGCCCCATACGTTCATCTAGCTCCCATCAATGCCCCTGTCATTTTGGCCAATGGCTCTGGAATTTATGATTTTCAGAAGCAGGAACCTTGGATTGAAACCATACTGGATGAACATGCTCCTGAGGATATGCAAGCATTGATGGATGCCTTCCCCTCTCTTGGATTAGAAGTGTATCATGAGGAACATATTTATGTTTACAGACCAAACGAGATTACAGATGGTCACATGAAAAAGGTTGGTACCAGCTACACTATATGCCCCATTTCAGAAATACCCCGCCCTTGGTCCAAAACCATTGTACAACAGGAATATGATGTGCTTTTACAGGCTCGTGACTGGTTAAAAAAACGCTGTCCTAATCGATATGAAGCAATTTTTTCTAACCGATATTATTTGGAAATTACCCATTATGGCTGCAACAAAGGGGGCATGGTGTCTCTATTGATGGAGCATTATCACATTGCCCCTGACCATGTCTATTGTGTGGGAGACAATCAAAATGATCTTCCAATGCTCGCCCTCTCTGCCATCCCCTTTGCTCCATCCAACTGTGCTCAAGAGGTAAAAGATTTTGGTGCGCATCTACTATGCCACTGCAATGAGGGTGTAATTGGGGACATTTTGGACTATCTAGACCCTCTTTATTCTAAAAAGTAGGAGGAATGACAATGTCCTTTCGAGAAGAATTTATCGAGATTTTTAAGGAAAAAATCACCCGTCCTGGTGCAGATGCACTACTCAATTATTTGGAAAACAAAAGTGATTTCTTCACCGCCCCAGCATCTGCCCGGTATCACTGCGCGTATGAAGGTGGGCTATGCGAACATAGTCTAAATGTGTACCACTGTTTGGTGGACTATCTACAGCGTGAACGGGTACAGGAACTATATGGGCTGGAATACAGTGAAGAATCCGTAGCAATCGTGGCCCTACTACACGATGTATGTAAGGTGGGCTGTTATAAGCCCAGCACACGGAATGTAAAAGATGCCAATGGAACTTGGCACACTGTTCCCACCTATCAATTCGATGACCCCCTTCCCTATGGGCATGGGGAAAAATCAGTCTATATTGTCAATGGATTCATCCGTCTCTCCCGTGAAGAAGCAATGGCAATTCGTTGGCACATGGGTTTTTCTGGTACAGAGGATAACCGTACAGTAGGGCAGGCATTCCAGAAGTATCCCCTCGCCTTTGCTCTTGCCACCGCAGATATGGAAGCCAGCTATTTTTTGGAAGAGGAACCAACAGTCTAATGGCGTGTTGTCCTTGCGTTTTTTTCCAGAAACAAGTATAATGGGTCTAATACGGGTGGTCCTGTCACCCAAGGCGAGGAGGCATCCCTGGGGATGAAAGCAAAAACAAATTTAACCATGCTCTGCGACTTTTATGAGCTGACAATGGGAAATGGATATTTCCAGACTGGTCTTGCTGACCGTATTTGTTATTTTGATGTATTTTATCGCTCTGTTCCTGATCGTGGTGGCTTTGCAGTGGCTGCTGGTCTTGCACAAGTGATAGAGTATATTGAAAATCTCTCCTTTGATGAAGAAGATTTGGCATATCTGCGTTCCAAAGGGTGTTTTTCACCAGAATTTTTAGATTTTCTACGGAATTTCTCCTTTACCGGAGACATTTGGGCTGTTCCAGAAGGCACTCCCATTTTTCCCGGGGAACCCATCTTAACCGTTCGAGCTCCTGCCATTCAGGCTCAGTTTATTGAGACCTTTGTGCTTCTGTGTTTGAATCACCAATGCCTCATTGCCACAAAATCGAACCGTATTGTGCGTGCAGCGGAGGGACGCCCTGTTGCAGAGTTTGGCTCTCGACGAGCCCATGGTCCCGATGGTGCTCTTTTGGGTGCTCGTGCCTCCTATATTGCTGGCTGCTCTGCCACCGCCTGTACCATGGCAGACCAACACTATGGCTCCCCTGCCACTGGCACCATGGCTCATTCTTGGGTTCAAATGTTCCCAGATGAGTATACCGCCTTTGAAACCTACTGCAAATTATATCCACACAATGCAGTTCTGCTGGTTGATACCTACAATGTACTAAAATCTGGTGTCCCCAATGCCATTCGTGCCTTCCAAACGGTGTTACTGCCCCAAGGCATTACCAAATGTGGCATCCGTCTGGACTCTGGTGACTTAACCTACCTCTCCCAAAAGGCTCGTGAAATGTTGGATGCCGCTGGTTTGACAGACTGTAAAATTTTTGCTTCCAATGCTCTGGATGAGTATATTATTCGTGACTTAGTGCGTCAAGGCGCAAGAATTGACTCCTTTGGTGTAGGCGAACGTCTCATTACCTCCCGTAGTGAGCCTGTTTTTGGTGGTGTCTATAAGTTGGCTGCCATTGAAGATGAACAGGGGAATATTATTCCAAAAATAAAAATCAGCGAGAATGCAGCCAAAATTACCACACCTCACTTCAAGAAAATCTATCGCATTTTCTCCAAAGCCACTGGAAAAGCAGAAGCTGATTTGATTTGTCTCCATGATGAAGAACTGGATGCAACCAAGCCTTTGGAACTATTTGACCCAGATGCCACATGGAAACGAAAAGTATACACAGATTTCGAGGCAAAGGAACTGATGGTCCCCATATTCCTCAACGGTAAACTGGTCTATGAAGTCCCTGACCTGCAAGCCAGTAGAGCTTACTGCCAGCGTCAGGTGGATTCTCTTTGGGACGAAGTCAAGCGTTTTGAAAATCCCCATAACTATTATGTAGACTTGTCCCAAAAATTATGGGATATTAAGCAAAACTTACTAAACTCCCATGAAATATCTGGATAAAACAAAGGGCTGCCCGTTTGATAGGCAGCCCTCTCTATTTCATTGATTAAGCCAGTGCAGCGGTGATAATTGCCATGGAGTAGACCTCCTGTGCATTACAACCACGGGACAGGTCATTGATGGGGGCATTCAGACCCAGCAAGATGGGACCATATGCCTCAAAACCACCCAGACGCTGTGCAATCTTGTAGCCAATGTTACCAGCGTTAATGTCAGGGAAAATAAAGGTGTTGGCATAACCTGCCACCTTGGAGTCTGGGCATTTGGTCTTTGCTACACGGGGAGACACAGCGGCATCAAACTGCAATTCACCATCCACAGGGATATCAGGCATAGCCAGCTTTGCCTTCTCGCAGGCATTGCGCATCTTATCCACATCCTCACCCTTACCAGAACCAAAGGTGGAGTAGCTCAGGAATGCAACCTTGGGATCAATGCCGAAAATCTTAGCGCACTCGGCAGTCTCCATTGCAATTTCTACCAGCTCATCCTCATTGGGCTTGATATTGATAGCACAGTCACCCATAGCCAGTACATCACTGTCACCGGTTGCGGAGGGACGAACCAGAATAAAGCAGGAAGACACAATCTTGTTGCCAGGCTTGGTCTTAACCAACTGCAAAGCAGGACGGACTGTATCAGCAGTGGAGTAGGTTGCACCACCCAGAAGTGCGTCAGCCTCACCCATTGCCACCAACATGGTGCCAAAATAGTTGCCCTTCTTCAGTGCAGCACGGCACTCCTCCTCGGTCATCTTGCCCTTACGCAGCTCTACCATCTTGGCAACCATAGCATCCATGTTGTCATAGGTCTCAGGGTCAACCACAATGGCACCACGGATATTAAAGCCTGCATCCTCTGCAGCGGTGCGGATTTCCTCCTCATTACCAATGAGAACTGGTGTCAAAAAGGTACCGGACAGCAGACGGGCAGAGGCCTCCAGAATACGGGGATCTGTACCCTCAGTAAAGACAATTTTACGGGGATGTGCTTTTAACAGATCAATGAGTTTTTTAAACATGATTGCATCATTCCTTCCAAATATACCAAATTGGAGTTTTCATTTGCTCCTGTTTCTTGCTCTATGGTAGCATTTTCCCAATCAAAATGCAAGAGTGTCTCTATCTTCATTTTGGATTATTTTCTAAAGCCTATACAAAGATATAAGAAAAAATTTTTATTTTTCTCTTTACCTCAGGTATTGTATCAGTTATACTATACCCTGTGTATTGAATCAATTTGAGGTGAGATTTTTGAATGCAGAATTTGCACGCACATTATCCCTATTACGTCAGGAAAAAGGAGTCAGCCAGCGCACTGCTTCCAGTGAACTGGGCATTTCACAGGCATTGCTCTCCCACTATGAAAATGGAATTCGTGAGCCAGGTCTAACCTTTGTCGTCAAAGCCTGCGCCTACTACAATGTTTCTGCTGACTACCTGCTGGGGCGCACACTGACACGGGATGGAACAACCATTAGTGCAGAAGAATTGTATGATATCAGTCAGGAAAAAGACAACAGCATGCGTGGGTCTGTACTGGCTCTGTTGTCTAAAAAGCTATTGGTGAACTCTGTTGGTATGCTATTTGACCTATTAGCGAAAACAGGAAATCGAGACATCATTCAGGCAGTTGCCAACTATCTTTCTACCAGTGTCTACAAAATGTACCGTGACATTTACCATGCCAACCCCAACAACAATCCAGATTTTTTCTCTGTTTCTCAGCGTCATTTTTCCACTGGTCTGCCAGAGGCTGATATGCACCTGAGCGAAGTGGAATTACAGGATGCCCTTGCTGCCCACATGAAAGAAAAAGGTGCTATACCAGAAATGGACCATGCTGCCCTTGCCAGAGATTATCCTGTTCTTTACCAGTCTTTTTTACAGTTGATTCACAACACTGGTGAGCGCATCAATCACACCTTTTCTGAGCGAAAAGGGAACTAATCAGGAGGTTTGCTTTCTATGACAGATCAGTCTAAAATTAGAAATTTTTCTATTATTGCCCACATTGACCACGGAAAATCCACATTATCCGACCGACTGATTGAACAATGTGGAGCAGTTTCTCAACGTGAAATGGAGTCCCAGCTTTTGGATAACATGGATTTGGAGCGGGAACGTGGTATTACCATTAAAGCAAGGGCTGTACGACTGGACTACACTGCCTCTGATGGGCAGGTATACGCTCTGAATCTCATTGACACCCCTGGTCATGTGGATTTTAACTATGAAGTATCCCGTTCTCTGGCTGCCTGTGAAGGAGCCGTTTTGGTGGTAGATGCCACACAGGGCGTAGAGGCTCAAACATTAGCCAATACCTATCTAGCATTGGAACATGATTTGGAAATTTTGCCTGTGTTCAACAAAATTGACCTGCCTGCTGCTGACCCTGCTAAAGCCAAACAGGAGGTTGAGGATATTATTGGTCTGCCTGCTCTGGATGCACCAGAAATTTCTGCAAAAATGGGGCTGAATATTCCTGCTGTACTGGAGGATATTGTAGCCCATGTACCTGCCCCCAGCGGAGATCCCAATGCACCATTAAAGGCTCTGATTTTCGACAGCCAGTACGATCCCTATGTGGGTGTCATTGTCTATTTCCGTGTGATGGAAGGTACACTCAAAAAGGGAATGTCTGTTAAAATGATGGCATCCGGTGCTACCTATCAGGTATTGGATTGTGGCTATCTGCGCCCTCTAGGTATGGACTCCTGTGGGGAGCTGATGGCTGGTGAAGTGGGCTGGTTTACTGCTTCTATTAAAAATGTGAAAGATACCCGTGTGGGTGACACCATTACAGAAAGCCAGCGTCCTGCATCTGAGGCTCTGCCAGGCTATCGCCCTGCTCAGGCTATGGTATACTGTGGTATCTATACACAGGATGGCAGTAAATACCCCGACTTGCGTGACGCACTCGAAAAGCTCCAACTGAATGATGCCTCTCTTTCTTTTGAACCGGAATCCTCTGTGGCTCTGGGCTTTGGCTTCCGTTGTGGTTTTTTGGGTATGCTCCACATGGAAATCATTCAGGAACGTTTAGAGCGAGAATTTGACTTGGATTTGGTGACAACACTTCCTTCTGTCATTTATGAAGTCACAAAAACAGATGGCTCTGTGGTAGCGGTTGACAATCCCCATAACTATCCTGACCCTGCCCATATTGTAGAAGCCAGAGAACCCTATTCCAAAGTGTCTATTATTGCACCCCCTGACTATGTAGGCAATATTATGCCCATGTGTCAAGACCGCCGTGGCGTTTTTCTGGATATGCAGTATTTGGACACCAATCTGGTAGAACTGCACTACTCCATGCCTTTGGGTGAAATTATTTACGATTTTTTTGACGCACTGAAGGCACGCACCAAAGGATATGCCTCTCTGGACTATGAGTTACAGGGATATCAGCCCAGTGAATTGGTAAAGGTGGACCTGTTACTCAATGGCGACCAGGTGGACGCACTCTCCTTTATTGCCCACAAGGAAAAAGCCTATGCTCGTGCCAGAAAAATCTGTGAGAAGTTAAAGGAGAATATTCCACGTCAACTATTTGAAGTTCCCATTCAGGCAGCTATTGGTGGTAAAATCATTGCTCGTGAAACCGTCAAAGCCATGCGGAAAGACGTTTTGGCAAAGTGCTATGGTGGTGATATTACCCGTAAGAAAAAGTTGTTGGAAAAACAAAAGGAAGGCAAAAAGAAAATGCGCAGTTTGGGTACTGTGCAGATGCCGACAGAGGCATTTATGGCTGTGCTCAAACTGGATGAGGAATAAACATTTTTCAGAACTTGCACAACTGATTCAAAAACTCCATTTTAGAAAAACAATTCCCAACAGGGTGCTATCAACCGATAACAAGCCTGTTGGGAATTTCTTGCTCTTTACCCTTGTTTATTCTCCAACTTTTGAAACAACTTTTTGTTCTGTAATTTCCATATGTTGGCGACGGTATGTGTCATTGTCTTTCAACTTGAGTTCAGCTTCCACTTGTGCAAGCTGTGTTTCCAGTGATTCCTTGTCCTTTGGTTCTTTTGCTGCTGCGATTTTCTGTTCCAGTTGCGCTTGTGTCTGTTTTAGCTTTTCAATCTCTCTATCTACTTTATCTGTGTTCCCAGTTGTTTTTACAATGATCGGTTTTTCGCCCTCATCCTGAGGCTGGGCTTCCGGTTGCTCCTGAACAGTTTCCAAATTTTCATCTGCTTGAATGATTTGGTGTCCTTCTTCATCATGTGCAACTTGGTACACCCCTACTGATTGCTGCTGTGGTTGTACTTCATAGGTATCAAATCTTTTTTTCAGTTCAACAGAAGAAGTATTTCTGCCTTCTTGCTGTTTTTTCTGCTCTAACTGTGCAACCTGATTTTCTATGTTCTCAATCCGTTTATCCTTTTCTTCTTGAGACAGATTCTCATTGTTTTTGATTTGCTCTATCTGTTTTTCCAGTTGTTCTATTTTCTGGTCTAAAGAAGATGTATCATTACTGTTCTGTGCTTTAGCGGCAGATACTGAATGACCAACTCCAACTACACTTCCTATACTCATGGTTGCTTCCTCCCTTGTAGTAGATTTTCATCAAAACAACTGTATCTATCTGTGAGACGATCATCTATCTTTCTGAGCGTATCATAGTACAACCATATAAGCGTGTCAACCTGTCAATCTGCCAAAAATATATCAACTTGTTACAGCTTTGTTTTCTCCAGCAAACTGCCGCATCGCTTCCAGTTTCGTTTTTTTCAATTGAACTTATAAATTTTTCTAGCCAGACGATAAAGTCCCACAGAAAGTTTTCTGCCCTGATAGCCAGGGAATGCAGTAAACGCAGACACAGCACGGTATTTCATCTTGTGATAAATACCAGCATCCACTGTTCTTAAATACTCCCATAGCTGGGTGCGCTTGCCCAACGCCTCTGGGCTGCTGTCAATAATGAGAAAAATAGAGGAAATTGCCATCATCATGGCTAGATAGTTAAACATGTACCGACCTAATTTTTTATGTGCTGCTGCCACCTGCCGTAAATCATGGGATTGAATCATATGGTAGGTCACCCGCAGTTGCTGGTCTACTCTTGTCACCATCACTTTTTCATTGACAGACTGGTCAGAGCGACCGATGAAATACCGATACAAATCCACATCCATATAGTAAATGTTTTTGACCAAAGGCAGAGGTTGGTAGACAAAAATATTGTCCACATAAAACGTGTGTTTTGGCAACTCCAAATGGCAGTCCCGCAGTAGCTGGGTGCGATAAATGACAGAGTGCATCAACAGATACTGAGAGGGACGGAACCGTCCAATCTGGTCCCATCCAAACACCTTATTCCGTGGGAATACATTTCGGTAATCCATCACCCTCTGACTGTTGGTCTCTGCATGTTCATACACATAGTTACAGACCATCATATCCACAAGGCGGTCATCCCGTACAAACTGACGCAACTTATCCAATACCTTATGAAGGGATGGCACATCCACCCAGTCATCAGAGTCCACCACTTTGTAGTAAATACCCCTTGCATTTCGAATGCCCTGATTGACTCCTTCTCCATGCCCTCCATTGGGTTGATGAATGGCTTTTACAATGTTGGGATATTGCTCCTCATATCGGTCACAAATTTCTGCGGTATTGTCTTTTGTAGACCCATCATCTACCAAAATAATTTCAATATCATCTCCACCCTGAAGCAATGTATCTACACAGTGCTCCATATAGGCGGCTGAGTTGTAACATGGAACTGCAAATGTAATCAATTTTTCCATTGTATTTCTCCCCTATTATCTGGCTTTGCCTAAAATTTCTGCTGCCAGTGCCAGTGCCCTTTGGGCTATGGCATCCATATTATAGTATTTATACTCTGCCAAGCGACCCAGCAAGTAGAGGTTTGGGAAACAACCTGCCAACGCCTTGTATTGCCCATAAAGGGCATTGTTGGACTCATTGATAATAGCATAGTAAGGGGTTTCATCCTCCGCCCCAGTATATGCCTTTGAATACTCTTTCACAATGGTGGAAACATCAGGCTTCACCTGACCTGTCAAATGCTTAAACTCTGTGATGCGGGTGTATGCCTTATCCATCGTGTAGTTGACCGTTCCATACCCCTGTACGTCATCCTGTGGCATGGTTTCAAATGCAAAGTCCAATGTGCGATAGGGCAGACGTCCAAATTGAAAGGCAAACAGTTCATCCACCTGACCTGTGTAGATGACCTGTCCATCCCAGACTTCTCCATCTAATTTCAGTACATCCCCTGTTACATCCAACCGATTGAGAGCTTCCTGTCCCAGCTCCACTGTAATATTGGGGTGGTCTAGTATCGCTTCAAACATGGGAGTATAGCCTTCCAAAGGCATTCCTTGATAGGTGTCCTGAAAATAACGGTCATCTCTTGACAGAAACACAGGAACTCTTGCAGTTGTGTTGGGGTCAATCTCCTCTGGTGTCTGTCCCCACTGCTTCATGGTGTATTGTACAAATACATGGTCATATACATAATCTGCCAACGCAGCAATTTCGGGGTCCTGATTTTGTCTCAGTTCCAAAATAGTCACTTTTCTCTCTGCCCCATAGATCTGCACCAGTTTCTGTCCCAGCCGTTGCCCTTCTTCTTGCCCAAATGCCACTTCCAAAGAGGTGAGATTAAATGGAACAGGATAGGTCATTCTTCCTCCTTGTCCATCTGGAATATTGGCAATGACACGGTGGTCATAGGTACGCCATTTGGTAAACCGAGACAGCCAATCATAGACTTGTTTATCATTGGTATGAAAAATATGGGGTCCATACTGGTGAATCAAAATACCTGCCTCGTCAAAACAATCATAGGCATTGCCTGCCACATGGTTGCGCCGTTCCAGTACCAGAACCTGTTTTCCGCCTGCCTCTGCCAGCTCTCTTGCTACAATGGCTCCTGCATAACCTGCACCAACCACCAGACAATCAAATGTATGCTTCAATGTGTGTTCCCACCTTTATGTTTCAACATTGTTGTGAATTCCATTCATTATACCATAAATCTTCCTATATTGGAATGTATAAATGATAAAGGATTCTTTAAATTCACAGCATTTCCAGCGATTTCCGCTTGCTCTATGTACTTTCCCGTTCCACCAATACCATGGGAAACGACAGGTGTTGCGGTACAAACTGTGTTTGCTTTCCTGCCTGAATTTCTTCAATCAGCATCTGTGCCGCTTTATGCCCCATCTGATGGGCAGGCATTTCCATAGATGTCATAGGGGTTTCCAGCATAGAGCCTAACTCATGTCCTGTCAGGCTCATAATTTTAATTTGCTGAGGAATTTTCAGCCCATGTTCTGTTACAGCACGAATGGCTCCCAATCCCTGCAAATCCACAGCAGCCAAAATTGCGTCCAGTGTGGAGACAGAAGTTAACAGTTGGCTGGCACATAAATAGCCATACTCAAAACTGTTTACTGTGGTTGTAGCTTCACTGAGATGAGGGGTCAATGCGAGGGCTTGAATTGCTGTACAATACCCCCGATATCGTTCCTGATAAGGTGCCAAATGGAGTGAACCACTAATCAGCCCTATGGTTCGACAGCCCTGCTGATAGAGATAATGTACAGCTTCCTCTCCACAGGCTTCAAAATCAGCCACCACACTGCTGATGCGTGGTTCCTGCTTTCTCATAATTTGAACAACTGGAATTCCACTGGCATGTAAATCACGCAAAATACGGCTGTTTCGCCCTGTTCCTGCAATCATAATTCCATCTACAAACCCATTACGCAGACGATTCAAACAATCCAATTCCACCTTTGGGTCATCTTCTGTGGTGCAAATAATGGTAGAATATCCTAGTTTTCGTGCTTCCGCCTCTATCCCCTGTACAATTTCAGAGAAAATTGCCAGATGCAGACGGGGGACCACAACCCCTATGGTATATCGCCGTCCCTGACGCAATGCCTGTGCAATAAAATTCGGACGATATCCCAATGCCTCCGCAACAGCATAGATACGGGCTTTGGTATCTGGGTGAACATGGGATGTATTATTGAGTGCACGGGATACTGTGCTGACATCTACATTGGCCGCACGTGCCACATCTTTTAAAGTTGCCATAGGGACCTCCTTACAATCGTTTGTATTTATTTTTAGTTTATCAAAGGGACAGACAAGATACAACAGAGAGGAACTAGTTATATTGCATAAAAATAAAATATTATTAAGGTCAGTTTAAACAAAATAGGCAAAAAATTGCAAGGCATATGCAAAAAATTGCAGGGCATCTCTGTTTTATTGACACCAAACGTTTGCTGTGTCATAATGTGGGCACACAAGGCAAACGATTGCAGGAACAGAGTATGGCGCGCAATAGTTCTGTAGGTCCTGTCGTAAACATCTTGTCTCATCCGTTGATTTTTGATTGAAATAAGGAGTGTCTTATTATGGCAAAGGTTAAAACTTTTAAAACAATTTTCCCAGCAGTTTCTGTTCCTCTGAATGATGACTTCTCTATCAACGAGCCTGAGTTCCGTGCATATCTGCGCTGGATTAAGAGCTTTTATGGCAAGGGCATGGATGGTCTGGTCTGCAATGGTCATACAGGTGAAATTACTGGGCTTACCCGTGCTGAGCGCAAGCGTGTTGTGGAGATTTGCGCAGAAGAATGCGGCGATGTGATGACCATTATCTCTGGTATTAACTGCGAGAATACTCAGGAATCCATTGAAATGGCTGCCGAAGCCAAGGCTGCTGGTGCAGATGGTATTCTGCTTATGCCTCCTCACATGTGGCTGCGCTTTGGTATGCACCCTGATGCTCCCTTCCAGTATGTAAAGGATGTGGCAGAAGGTGCTGATATTGATATCATCATTCATTTGTATCCTGCCACCTCCAAGGCCTTCTATCCTGTTGAAACCCTCATCAAGATGTGCAAAGAAATCGACCATGTAAAGTGCATTAAGATGGGTACCAGAGTCACCTCCATCTATGAGCATGATGTACGTCTGCTGCGTCAGGAGTGCCCTGATATCTCCCTGATTACCTGCCATGATGAAACTCTGTGTGTAAGCTGGTTCCCCGGAATGGATGGTGCCCTGATTGGCTTTGCTGGCTGTGTGCCTGAAATTATCTGCCCTGCCCGTGAAGTCTTTGCAAACCCTGACAAGCATACTCTCAAGGAAGCTCAGGATTGGTCCAACCGTATTTATCACATCTCTCAGGCTATCTATGGCGGTGGTCAGCCCTCCGGTGAAGCCCATGCCCGTCTGAAGGAGGCTCTCTATCAGCGTGGCATTTTCTCCAATGCTCTGATGCGTAAACCTGTTCTGCCCCTCAATCAGGAGGAAAAAGACTGGGTTGCTCAGGGACTGGAGCGCAGCCAGCTTCCTGCTGTTGATATGAGCCAGTACAAGTAAGCTTAAACCATACCAAACAGGCATTCAATTTCACAGTTTTTGTGGGCAGGATATCGAATTTTATCATATCCTGCCCTAATTTTTAGTAAGGAGAATGCACAATGGAAGAAAACACAGGTGTTGTAACTGAGTATGGTGCAGACATCAAGCGTCTGCCATTAAGCCAACTACTCAAACGTATTGGTCCAGGTCTGGTGGCAACTGGTATTGTCATTGGTCCTGGTGCAGTGACCACTGCGGCCATGTTGGGTGCCGACTATGGCTATGCCCTAATATGGCTGATTATACCCATTATTTTTATGGGTATTACCTTTATGATGACCACCAACCGTCTGGCAATTACAACTGGTATGCCAACTATTCACGCCATCCGAACATACTATGGCAAGCTGGCTTCTTATGTAGTCGGAATTGCTGTGTTTTTGTCCTGTTTGTTTTTTACAATGGGAAATATTTCTGGCACTGGTGCTGGCATGAATCTAATCTTTGGAATCGACTGGAAAATTGGTTCTCTTGTTATGATTGCTGTGGTGCTCTACTGCTATTTTGCAAAGAATGTCTACTCTAAAGTAGAGAAAATTATTACACTCTGCATTTTGGTCATGATTCTCTCCTTCTATATCACATTGATTGGAACAGGTGGTCCAGACTGGTTTTCATTTGGGAAAGGACTGGTCAGTTTTCAAGTTCCAGAAGGCAGCCTGTCCACTGCACTGGCTTTTATTTCCACCAACGCTTCTGTAACAGCGGGCATTTATGCAACCTATCTTGGCAAAGAGAAAAAATGGAATAAGGATGATTTATTTAATGGTGTCATGTTCACTGATGCCCTAGTTCATGTCATCAGTGTTGTACTTATATCTTCCTCCATTATTCTGGTGGGCGCCATTGTGCTCCACCCACAGGGACTGTCCATTAAAACGCCTGCACAGTTGGCAGAACTACTGGTTCCCATTATGGGTTCCGCAGCACGGTATATTATGGGTCTCGCTTTGCTCGGTGCCGGTTTCTCCTCTCTACTGGCAAATACCCAGCGTGGCATGGTGCTGTTAGGTGCAGGGTTGGATAGGTCTGTGGCTCTTGAATCCAAATTCATTCGGATTGGCTGTTTAATCTGTCTCCTGTTTGCCATGTGTGTATGCTATAGTTTTAATGGTTCCCCCACACAGCTTATCTTTTTAGCAAATATTGCTACCTCCATTGCCACTCCTGTGGGTGGTCTCTTTGTACTGTTGCTTTTATGGCGTGAGGATGTAAACAAAGGATATAAAAAACCCACTGTGTTGCGTATTTGTATGACCATTAGTTATATTTTTGCATTGATTATGACTGCTTCTGGACTTTATACCATTTTGTTTAAATAATCACACATTATAGACTGGACAGTTTCTTTCATCCCACCATCTTTCAACAAAAAACCGACAAAAGTTGTAGTTCAACTTCTGTCGGTTTTTCATATGTTATGATACTGTTGTCTCTGGCAATGTCAGTTCCGTTTGTGGGTTTACAGAACTTTTTCCTGAGATACTCAAAGAGTATCCATCCAAAATACTGGATTCTGCCTCACTTACTGCATGGTCAATGGTAACTTTGTCTCCCACATTAAGAATCACTGCCAGCTGATTTTGGGCAGCTGACAAGGCATAAAACACCTGTTCCCCTTCCAGTCGCACGTAATACCATGTGTTTCCGTCCAATACTGCTGAGCGGATTTCTGCCACAGTACCTGTCGCCTGTGTCTGGAGCAATTCTTCCTCCTGTGTAATCCCCTTTTCTGACAGCATACGAATATACTGCTGTTCACACTGGGACACAGTAGAACCCGTGGCTACAATCTGATACTGTGCCACATTGACCATTGCATAGCTTTTTACCAGCAAGGTGTTGTCCTGCAAAGGAATAAAATAGGTAGGTTGCCCTACCACATTGATGAGCAATGGGAATGTAGCTTTGTATCCTAAGTCCTGCACCACACCTTCCGCAGATGCCTGGGCTGCCACTTCAGTGGCACCAGGGGCATCATAGAAAATAGTTTCCTTTGTACGCTGATTGGAGAGCAGAAAACCAAGGTTGGACTGGTCAGAGTTAGCAGATGTGACCCCTGTGTATACATACACATCATCATTTAAGGCAATGTAATTGTATTCTGTTGTGGTCACTGTTACATCACGCTGACCTAAGATGGAGTTGATAAATCCATTGACCAAAGTTCCATGATAGTCATACTGCTGCATAATAAGCTGAGGGGTATATACATTGTCCACCCATGTGGGCACTTCCTCATAGTACTGGCTCTCTCCTGTAATTGCATTGCACAGTACAGCCCCCTGAATATCCACACCGCCAAACAGCCCAATGGTTTTTACTATTTTAGGGGCAATCCACCAAGGTTGACCATCCTCATCAATCTCAAAACGTGGGGTAGAGAACATGAAAGTAGGGTACTGGAAACGCAGATGGCGCATAATATTCCGGTTCAGCGGCTCAGAAAAAGAATACTTCATTCCTTCATTGAGCCGAATGACTTGTGCCTCCTGTGTGACCATGTCTACTAACACATAGGCAGGCAGACCTGTGCCACGGTTGGTAAACCATTTAATCAAATCTGCATAGGCAATGGGTGCTACACGCACAGGGCGACCCTGATAGTTAATCTGAGTAGAGTTTCCGGCATACTCAAACTGACTGACCATATCACTTAAGGTTCCCATTTGTCGGTCCCCTAAATACTCAGCGGAATATTTGTCTAGTGTGGGAATTTCATTGAATGAAATCTGACTGATGTCCTGTGAAAATTCTCCACTCTCCACAGTCAACAAATCCCGATATGCCCCTGCCCGAAAAATGGGCAAAGAAATGATTTGCCCTACCACAGCAATGATAATCATAGCAGCCAACAAAATTCCTACTGGTAAACACCGCTGTTTGATGAAGTGGAAATAGGTTTTGACCTGCCCTTTGCTAGATGCACTCATCTGTGTCTGAAAACCAGAGGTCACAAGTGCAGACAGGACATAGGCAACACACAGTACAACCACAAAACTATAGAACTCATTGGCTTGTAAGTTGATGGCTGGCAGGGAGATATAGAAATAAACTGCTCCTACCACTGCGGTGACCAATAGGTTAATCAAGATCTGTTTGTTACTACCCTTCGGTTTTCCCGATTGTTCTGACTTTTTCACTGCAACATTCTCCTTTGTTGAAAAGCGTCCTTTGAAATGATGCAAGTATACCTGTTTTCTATGGAAAATGCAACCGAAATAACAAAACAATCCCATAAAAATTTAGTAAAGATGAATTCTAATTATGAATTTGGTTTTGTTTGGGTACACTCCATGTATCTATTTTTAAGGAGTGATTGTGTGAAGGTACAAGCAATGATGAATCCCAATGTGATTACAGTGGAGCCATCCTCCTCTGTGGCATTGGCAGCCAAACTACTCAGCCATCATAACATAGGAGCCCTGCCTGTATGCAGTGCAGATGGTCGTCTGCGTGGCATGGTCACAGATCGGGACATTATTCTACGTTGCATCGCGGCTGAAGAAGACCCAGCACAGACCCCGGTTAGAGAGATTATGTCTCGAGGCTGTACCACCATCTCTGCCCAACAGGAGGGACAAGAGGCCATTGCTCTGATGGCTTCCAAACAAGTGCGCAGACTGCCCGTTGTGGACAACGGAAAACTTGTGGGTGTCCTGTCACTGGCAGATATTGCACGCAGCCAACGCTTTGACATGGAGGCAGCTCAGGCACTGGGAAAAATTTCAGAAAATATTGTTCGTCGATGACTACCTTGTTTCTTCTCAAATCCAAACCCACAATCTCAAAAAATCCGTGTATCAAAACTGACACACGGATTTTTTCATCTGTTTATTTTCTTTAAAATCTGTTCAAACCATTCAGGCAGAGGGCACTCCAGCTCCACCAGTTTTCGTGTGGAGGGATGGACAAATTTTAATTTTCTTGCATGGAGACACTGCCCAGCCAACCCTCCATAGGGCTTTTTATTTCCATACACCACATCTCCCAGCAGAGGATGCCCCACAGATGCCATATGCACCCGAATTTGATGGGTTCTCCCTGTCTCCAAACGACATCCTATATGAGTGTAACCGGGGTAACGAGCAAGTACCTTCCAATGTGTCACAGCCTCTTTGCCGTTTTTATGGTCAACTGCCATTTTCTTTCGGTCGATGGGGTG
>CALWON010000028.1 GCA_944383165.1 uncultured Oscillospiraceae bacterium | reverse complement strand
TTGGTGGACCTGATCGGATTCGAACCGACGACCCCCACAATGCGAATGTGATGCGCTCCCAACTGCGCTACAGGCCCGTTTGTGTTTATTATAGCAGAATTTAGAAAAAAGTAAAGAGTTATGACAGAATAGAAATTTTGAAAAAGCAGTTGATTAAATGTGGAAAAGATAGTATAATAAAGCACAGTTTTGCTCGGGCTTCGGCGCGAGGCAAGACCGCACTAGTTGGGGAGATAGCGGTGCCCTGTACCTGCAACCCGCTATAGCAGGGATGAATCCCGGTCCCCGGACGTGCGATGTGTCGTCTGACCTGAATAAGTGGTGATGATAGACCGGTCCTACGCAACGTAGCTCCGTGAACCGTGTCAGGCGGGGAACCGAGCAGCACTAAGCGGTCCGCTGCGTGTGCCGTAGGGTTACTGTTCTTGAGCTGGCTGTTCAGGTAACGGGCATATTGCATGATTCAAAGACCGGTGTGCGGTCTTGCCCTGTGCCGAAGCTTCTTTGTTTGGGGTGAATACCATCATGTATCAGGCACTTTATCGAAAATGGCGTCCCAAAACCTTTGACGATGTAGTGGGACAGAACCATATTACAGAGACGTTAAAGCAGCAGGTGGCAGGACAGCGGTTGTCCCATGCCTATCTTTTTACAGGAACGAGAGGGACAGGGAAAACAACCTGTGCCAAAATCTTATCAAGGGCTGTCAATTGCCTTTCCCCGATGAAGGGAAACCCTTGTAATCACTGTGAAGCTTGTTTGGGGATTGAAAATGGTTCTATTTTGGATGTGTTGGAACTGGATGCAGCATCCAACAACGGTGTGGACCAGGTGCGGGAGCTGAGGGAGGAGGCAATTTACTCTCCAGCGGCTGTGCGCAAACGGGTCTATATCATTGATGAGGTGCATATGTTGACCAACCATGCATTTAATGCACTACTCAAAATCTTAGAAGAACCACCCAACCATTTGATGTTTATTCTGGCTACAACTGAACTGAACAAAGTGCCTGCCACTATTAAATCCAGATGCCAGCAGTTTGCTTTTAAACGTATTTTACCATCTCAAATTTCCCAACGGTTGCAATATGTAGCAAAACAGGAGCAACTACAGCTGACACCAGAAGGGGCAACGCTGCTCGCAAGGCTTGCAGATGGTGGTATGAGGGATGCGCTTTCCCTACTGGATCAGTGTTCCAGGGATGCTATCATAGATGAAAAATCCATTTTGGACACTTTGGGCTTAGCTGGGAATTTGGAAACTGCCCGTATGTTACAGCTCATAGCACGCCATGATACCAGTGGAGCACTGGAGAAGTTGGCTCGATTTTACCAGAACGGAAAGGATATTTCTACCATACTGGAGGAACTGTCCTGTTTGGTCCGGGACCTGTTGGTTTTAAAAACAGCTCCCAAAGGAGGAGAGACCTTGCTGACTGGTGGCTACGATGAGCAAACCATGAGGCGGCTTTGTGATGAGCTGCCAGCACCTAGGTTGTTGTTTTTCTTAAAAAACTTGCAGGAGACCATTCCACAATTGATCAAGAGCCGGAATAAGAGAATTGATGCAGAGCTATGTGTCATCCGGTTATGCGATGAAAGTTTGGATGATTCCAATACAGGTCTATTGGCTCGGATTTCGAATCTGGAACAGAGGCTTGCAGATGGGGCAGTGGTATCCAGTTCAGCTCCTGTGCAACCATCTGGAAAAGTGGAATCTGACCATAAAAAATCAGAAGACAGCCCCAGGGTGGAACAGCCTGAAGGATTGCCACCGCAGCCAAAGGAAGAAACAGAAACAGTACAAAGTGAGCCACAGGGGGCACAACCAAACGAGACCCAGTATCAGGATACAAGTTTATTTTGGACTGATTTTGTGACTGCAATTAAGGGGAATATGCCTCCTATGGCCATTCCAATTTTGACCAATCCAGACAAAATGATAGGGACTTGGAATCCGCCTTATCTTAACTTGTGGGTAAAGGATGCATTCAATAAGTCGGTATTTACAAAGCCAGTGGTGATGGATCAGTTGTCAAAACAGGCGAAACTATACCTGAAGCGTGATGATGTCCAAATTGTGGTGCAGCAGGGGAAGCCACCACAAATGGAAAGCAATTCAGCGGTTGTACTAGGTGATGAGTTGAGTGGGGCACAGAAGCAGGCAATGGAGCAGCTTTTGGAATTTGGTGCACAGTTTGATAATATCGAAATTCAATAAGGAGTGATTCGAATGGCAAAAGGATTTGGAAGCCGTGGCATGGGGATGGGCGGCGGTATGAACATGAATATGATTAAGCAGGCCCAGAAAATGCAACAAGATATGATGCGGATGCAGCAAGAACTGGAAGAGAAAACCTATGAAGCCAGTGCAGGTGGTGGAGTAGTCACCGCTGTAGTAACAGGTAAAAGGGAACTGAAAAGCCTGGAAATTGATCCAGATGCAGTGGACCCAGAGGATGTGGAAATGCTTCAGGATCTGATTGTTGCAGCAGTCAACGAGGCCATGCGTGCAGCAGAGAGCGATGCTGCCAATACGATGCAAAAATTGACCGGTGGTTTAGGTTTACCTTTTTAAAAGGGACTAGGTCATAAAATATAGATGAAAAACAGAATGGAGAATTGCACAAAGTGCAATTCTCCATTCTGTTTTGACAATATAAATCCATTACATTTATGCGTATACATCAATGTATTTCGCATCAGAAGGGGCAGGGAGCATGTTGAGCACACCCTGGGCTAATGTTTCCTGAGTATCCATAGCCTTTTTTGTCATAGCCAATGCATAGTCAAGCTGTAGGCTTGCAGCACTTGCAGACATAGAAGCGGATGCAATACTGGTTCCCATAGAAAAACCTCCTTTTTATCAATTTGGATTTATTTGAGAAAGTACCTGTTCCAAGCCCTCAAGGAAACCAGCGCTATCGGGTGTAACAGATGCTTGGTTGGCAGATACCGCCTCTTGAAGTTCACTACGAAGGATGAGTACATCTCTAGGAGCATTGATACCAAGACTTACAACACCACCAGAATCCACGGAGAGAACGGTCAATTCAATATGATCCCCAATTACAAGGGATTCTCCTTCTTTTCGTCTTAAAATCAACATCCTGCATCAGCCCCCTCTTTGTGAAACTCTGAGAGAGGGTGGCGCATATGATAGTCCTTCGTTTCCAAAATAACCTGTATCGCTGTTTTTTTATCAGGGTCTACCACAATGGGACATTTGAAATTCACTGTACTATCCTTCACAGGTTCCCGAACAGCACATAGGACGTAATAGCACAGCTCATGGCTGTCTGAAACCTGCATAAAATCCAACTCCTCCTGAGAGAGTGTGGGGGTATAGGTAGGATTCAGGGAAAAAGGGTTCATTGCAACAAAAGCAAGCCCCGGGGTTTTAGTACTTTGAAAGCAAAGCAAATTTCCTTGGCTTCCATGAAATGGAAGCAAGGCAAATTCCTTCTCATCCTCAAACCCAAAAAGCCCATTGGGGAATGAAAGCGCATCCTCTAATTCATACTCTATAGCCCCAAAATATTTTGTCAATAGTTGCAAGAGAAACCTCCGATCATGCTTTTACATCAATAGGTTCATAGTTTGGGTCAGAGGAAGGTGGAACATAGAGTGGACCGCCTACATACTTGACAATAATTTCAGGACGTTGTGTCATAACAAATTCAATGTCACCAGGGGTAAAGGTAAATTCAGTTTGGTTGATTCTCCAATCTAGCTGTAACTTATCCATCTCATAGCGAATACTCATTTCGCCGCCTTCCCACGACAGTTCAGGGGCAGCACTGGGAAGAAACTCCAAGTTAAGTTCCCTGGCCTCACCAATACTTTTCTGCTTAGCAAGCTGAGGGATCACATCTTGGTCCAGTTTTGCTTCCATCATCATTCGTCCCTCCTGTGCGATGACTGAAGTTGCCTTATAAGCACTTTGAACACCTTTTTCAGCGGATTGTTCAATACTCTGTGCTGTAGTCGGGCAAACTGAACTGCGGGCTTCAAAGGTGTCAATATTGACACGAATGGGATGGCTCTTAATGTTAAGACCACCTTTATCGCGGGAAAGCTCCATCTGGGCTGTTCCACGGACATACTCCAGCTTCGCATCAGTGACCTTCATTTGAATTTCGATTGGGACGGTTGTTATTTCAATCAACGGATTCACTTATGATCACACTCCTCTTATCTCGTTTCTCCGTAGATTTCTATATATGATAGGGCGAGGATAGGCTCCATCCATATACTCGCCTCATATCATTAACGCAAATAGTCCATAAGGGACTGGGGGATCACATTGGTACCCACCTGTAGAGCCGCCTGATAACAGGTATTGACTGCCATATACTCGGTGATAGCATCCGCAGGATCACAGTCCTCAATGGTGGAACGTTCCGAATTCAGATTAAAAAAGGTGTCATCCAGACGTTTTTGGTTGGTTTCCAGATAGGTTCCTTGAGCAGATAGACTGGTATGTTGCTCACTTAAATATGCCTGTGCATCTGTAAACTTTGATGTGAGACGGCAAGCATCCTCATAGTCGCCAGAAGGTCCCCATGTGCTTTTGGTGCTATCATCTGGATTGTGTTCGTACTCACCAAAAATGTCAGATATTTTTAACATAATGGAGACAATGTTTTTGGGGTCACCATCTTTATCTGTACCAAATCCAAGAAAATTCAGTCCAGAAAGGGCAGAATCAAAGGCTGTAGAATCAATGACTTCTCCATCTTCATCCAGTCGAAATCCTAAACCGATGTCAACAAAGAGAGACTCATCGGCCATACTGTTTAATTCAGCAAGGGCATCAGCATTGGTAAACAGCTGAATGGTGGAGCCAGGTTTTAATTCTCCATCTACTAACTCAGAATCTGGAACGGGAACAACATCCCCATTGGCATCTTCATACATCAGTTTTCCTTCTAAATTGCGATAAGGTTCCTGATTGTTTGGTACATCTACTCGCCAGCCACGGAAAGTGAGGCAATCTCTGGGAGGTTGCTGAGCAAGGTCAGTTTCAATGGCAAAAGGTGGTTCGTCAGTTTCTGCCCCATTAAAGATAAATTTGTTTGCATACTTTCCATTCATAGACTGAACAATGGACTCAGCACCAGAACGAATGATTTTACTGTAAGACTCTAAAGAATCTAAATTTGTTCCATTCAATCCACCCAATGCAGGAGCTTCTGCAAGGTCATGAGTCAATTCATTTAGGACATCATCTTCGATAGACCAAGCAGTCTCAAGTTTGCTTAAAACTGACTCATTATTGCTTGACTGTGTACGTACTGCATTGAGAGAACTATGAATGTTAAATGCTCTAGTTGCCCCAGCAGGATTGGCAGAGTAAGAGTCAAAATTACGCTTAGACAATATTTTGTTCATAGAAGTATAGAGACTATTTGACACATTAGTCAAATTATGTTTGTACATATAGAGAGAACCATTTGTTGTAATTCTCATAAAATATTCACCTCACTGGAGTGGTTTACAGGTTATCCCATGCTGAGTAGAGAATCTAGCGCTTCATTTAGTACAGTCATCAAACGGCAAGCAGAGGAATATGCTTTCTGGTATACCATTAAACTGGTGGCTTCATCGTTTAAATCAACACCCATAACACCATCACGGTTAACATATAACTCGTTGGATGTGATGGAGAAGTTATTATGAACGATGCCTGTGCTAAGTTGATCTTCACCAAGAGTAGACTGGATATGAAAGAGCATATCTTCAAATGTACCTTCAAAGGGAGCTGCATTACTAGGTGTGGTTCCATCATCAGTTACCAGCTCACCATAGTTAAAAGTTTGATCTTTAGAGAAAATGTCTAAGAATTTTGACAGATTTCCTGTGTCGCCACTGGGAGAATCAACAGATTCCTTAGAAATCATAGAGATGGTTTCTTCTCTCCAGCTTTTGGATACAGAGATATTTGCAGCTGTAATACGTTCTGTAACAACAGGCTGACCTGTGATTGGGTCGTTCACTGTTGTTTGTGTATCATCTGTGTTGCTGCCCATACTAAACAGGGGACCAGAGTTCGGGAATTCATCACCATTCTGGTCGTACATATTTAACAGATTCATTTGCTCTGCAAACTCATATGCCAAATGGTCAAGCGCCTTTTGATAATAGGGAATACCACGCTTTACAGAGGATCCAGCATCTCCAGCCAGATCATCATCCGTACAATACTCTCCTCTTTCTGTTAGCAATTCTCGTGTAGACTGAAGTGCTCCATAGAGAAGGGTGTCACTCAGTTCTTTGCCGCCAGCAGGAATCCAGTTTGGGTCCTGCAAACGACCTTTGGAGTCTGTCAGCTGGGACAGTGTAATGGAGTAATTGTCTGCTTCTGTTCCACCAACCAAAGAAGTAGCATATGTGCCATCCACTAAAACATCATTGTTTTCGCCATTAGCAATTTTAATTGTAAGACGTTCTACTTCAAGACCTGCACCCACATCCTCCATATCATAGGTGACATCAATTTTCATATACTGACTGAGCTTGTCAATCAGCTTGTTTCGCTCATCTCGCAATTCCAGTGCAGGATCACCACGAATATCAGAGTTGCGGATTTGGAGGTTAAGCTCTTTGATACCATCCAATATATCGTTTACTTCACTTACTTGGTCATTAAATTTGGTTTCGTAGTCATTTTTCAAATCAGCAAGAGCTTTTGCACTGGTATTAAACAGAGAACATAGAGCATCAGCGGAGGTACGAATCAAATTGTCATAATCGTCAATGCCATTGGTGATTGCCTGACTAATCAGGTCACGTAAATCGTTCATCTGATTGAGGATGACACCGTCATCTTGTTCTCCATCACCTTTACCTACTTCGTCCAAAATAGAAGCTAGTCTGTCTAGCCCCTCCAATTTTGCCTTGGCAGAGTTTACATCCGAGACAGAGTTACGATAGGAGATATCCAAACTAGGATCACGCAATTGGGATATACCAGTAATAAGAACGCCTTGACCTGGGTCGGAATTATATTTGGATGCGGTACGATCTGCACCAGCATTGGCAACTAAACTGACCTGATCCAGACGTTGGCGGGTGTAACCTGGGGTATTGATGTTGGAAATATTGTTACCTGCAACATCCAGACCTTTTTGGGCTGAATAGATACCCAGACGTACCGTAGTAAATGTAGCAAAAGTGCTCATGGGAAGCCTCCTTAACTTGTCAGACCTTCAAGTCTGTATGGGATGGGGATGTTGTATGGAATGCAGTTGGGGTCAGTTCAGGGTCCAACCCACGCTGTTTTAAAGCCTGTTCAATTTGCTTTAGGTCGCGCTCAAGAACCGTGCGAGCTGTTTGTTCAGAGCTGGTATAAATTTCGTAGCTGTGGCGCAACGACTCTGCCAACTTGGAAAATTCGGTGTATTTTTCTGCTGGAACATGGGATGGGAGCTGCGTCAATGGGATATCTGCAAGCTGTAGCTCCTTCAGAATCCGGTTACGCTTCTGTTCATATCCACGCAAAGACATGGAAAAAGCCTGCTCCTGCTTCATGCAATGATCCAAAAGCTCCAGATTCCGTTGTTTTGCTGCATTCAGCTTTTCCATCTGCAATGCAGAGAGCTTATCCAAAGTTGTAATGATATCCGTAAAAAGGGAGGAGAGATTGGCGTAGGTTATCATGTGCATACCTCCGAATGGAGCAGCATACGGGCTGCCAGTCTATCTATATCAATTTGATAGGTCCCGTTCTTAATTTGTTCCCGCAGCTCATTGATTTCGCTGCGGGTAGGTCTTACACGCAACTGCTGCGATACCATGCCAGTTAGCTCTTGCAGCTTGCCCTCCTGACCAGTCAAACGGGCAGAGAACTGAACCTGGTCAAATTGCTGCGAACCAGAGGAACGTTGAGTGGATGAGGTTGCGGTTTTGGATGTCAATTCTCGGAATGATGTTTGCTGATTTCCTGTGATACGAAAGTTCATAAGAGCCCTCCTTTCTGGATTTGGGGCAATGAAATAGTGGGAGCTAGACAGAACACCCACAGTTTTCAGTATAAAAAGTAAAGGGTAGCCATAGTTGCCGTCCTCGTTTCATATGTATTATCGTCATAAAAGGGAAAAAGTTAAGATGTAATAAAAAGAAAAGAATAAAAATGAAGGTCTTCCTCATAAAAATCCTACGGATCAACTTGGATTTATACTTGATATTTTTATGGTTGCAGTGTAAAATTATCAATTGATATGTGACCATACAGATGCAACAAAGGAGAAAACGAATATGTCACTTTTTTATGAGGTAACGCCCGAATTGATGACAGGGAATACGTTGATTGATTCAGAGCATAAGCAGCTTTTTCAGGCGGTGAACCAGCTTATGGATGCCTGCTCCAAAGGAAAGGGCAGGGAGCAGGTGATGCAGACGGCACAATTCCTTCGTCAGTATGTAGATAAGCATTTTCAAAATGAGGAGCAGTTGCAGATTAGGTACAATTATCCTGGGCATCCAGCACACAAACAGTTTCATAATGGATACAAACAAAAGCTCAATGAAACAATGCAGAACCTGATCAATGAGGGACCCACTGTAAAAACACTTGGGGATTTGAATCAGGTGGTGGGTGTTTTAGTCTCCCATATCCGGGTGGAGGATAAGAAACTGGCACAGTATATCCGTGATGCAAGATGAGATAAAGACATATACAACATAACAGAATCATGGTAGAATAGGAGGGATAGTTCTTGGAACTATCCCTCTTGTACTAAATTCCCTCTGTTTTCTAGGGGCTTATGATAAAAGGACGATGGTGTAAATATGAAAAAAGTGTTACTTTCTGTTGGGGTATTGATAGAGAATGATAGGGATTGTATAGAGAAATGCTTGCAGTGTGTGGAAAAACTGAGAAAGGGTATGGTATGCGAGCTAGTAGTTGGAAATTTAGGGGCAACGGATGGGAGCAGGGAAGTTGCAGAAAAGTATGCAGACCAGATCATTGATCTCTTCTGGAATGGGAGTATATGCGATGCATGGAATACCATACTGGATCATTGTACAGGTGAATGGTATTTTGGGATAGAGGCAGATGAGTGTTTGGATGCATGTTTAGAACCACTTCACAACTGTTTGAAGGAGGCAGAGTCGCTCAATGCCATTTCTGTTGCCATCCAAGAAGCTGGTGCAGTGCAATGGGGGGAAGTAGGGGAGCAGACAAAGCGAGAGATCAGGGTGGTTCGACTGTCTGAACAGGCAAGATACGAAGGGGATGTACGACCCACAATAACGGTAAATCATAAAAATGGTTTAGTTCACCTTACTGCGCCGCTGCTACATCGTGGCGGGACTGTTGCAAAAAGATTGGAAGAACAAAAGTACCCCTATGTATATCAACGGGGAGAAAACCTTTCCATGCCATTCACCCCACTGTACCGGATGTTGCGGGAACAGATAGGACTACCTGCCCAGATATTTCAGACCCATAGCGAGGAGATAGATGAACTGGTTTCATGTTTTCAAAAGCATGAAAAACTGAGACCTCTTTGGATTCAGTGGCTGAAAAAGCAAAACCTGAATCAAAGTTTGGGAATGCTCCATTTTGATGCCCAAATGCTGTTTTCTCTGCTCTGTACCCAGGAGTGGGGGGAGGAGCAAAAGGCGCAGGAACTCATTGCACGATTTCTATCTGTAGCAAGGCAATACCTGACACAGCTCTATCATCCCAAATGTTTGAGAAAAGAGTCAACATGGAGTATGCTACCCACATTGCACCACTACAGTTGGCGGCTTGTACAAGCCATGCAGTATATGGAACAAGGAGATGAGTATGGGTATCTATATCATCTACATCAGGCAAAACAAGCGGTTCCAATGTTGAGTGGATTGGTGGACTTTATGATAGTCCATCCCCCACAGAAGCAAGATACACAACTTCAGCAACTAGCAAGGCAGGTGAGGAAAATCCTTTCCCAGTATGCAGCAGATGATCCTGCATTAGTCGCTATTAAGTCTAGTACAGCCTATCAAAAGGTGGCGCATTTGTTGTGGGAAGAAGGGGCGGAGTGGGCAACCGCGGTTGCCATACAGGAGGAGCCAGACCAGAGCTTGGATGCGGATTTTCAACTTTTGATGGAGGCATCTACATTTGAAGACCAAAGAGAGGCATTGGAAGCTATCGTCCACAGTTATGAAATGCTTTCGGAGGCTGGACAGGACATTTTAAAGGAATATTGGGATCAACATCCGATATGGGGCAAAGAAATCCCTCAAATGCTGCAGAAGATCGCACACACTTTTCAGCAGCATAGGTGTGACTTTGAATGGCTCTATGGACGATTGGGAGATAACCTTTCCAAACGGGTGCTGTTGGCCATTTTATGCAACTGGCGCTTCTTTGATGTCACACGGTTAAAGAATGTGAAGGAGAAGCACGAAAATGGTATGTTGCATCTGATTGTGCCAGTACAACAGGAGATGATTGTGGATGTGGGTGCAGGCACAGGTTTGTTTCATGATTCCTATATAAAATGCTATGGGAATAGCCAAATTGAACACTATTATGCCTATGAAGAAAGGGAAGAGAGCTACAAACGGTTGGAACAGCTGATGGAGCGTGTCCCATATGCAAAAGTTTACCAGACCGCAGTAGGGGCGAAAACCGGTGTTTTGCACAGGGAAGAAAGCGATGGTTCACATGAGTTGCAAATGGTGGCACTGGATGACCATATCTTGGGGAAAATGACACTACTTAAAATTTCAGCCTCTGGACATGAATTAGATGTAATAAACGGGTGCATGAACCACATAAAAAAAGATGCACCCCATGTGATGATCTCCCTGCCAGAAAATTTTGAAGATATATGGAGATTACCCAAAACATTGGATGAACTGTTGCCAGATTACCAGTTTTATTTACGGTATCAGGGAGGTAATTTGTGGACGTCTAGGATATATATGGTAGCAATTCCTGGAAAAAGATAGAAAAAGATAAGATTATGAATAGTTTATGAATAATAAAAACAATTCTTACTACTTATATTTATACATATTTTGTCCAAATTTATACAAATATATGGAACGATATATGTAAATTCTGACTTTTCTCTCGCAAAATGCACGAAATTTATAAATAATAATGACAAATATTACAGTAAATTTCAAAAAAAGAAAAAATATCTTGCAATATAAATGGGGTTGGATTACAATAAAGAAAACAATGGGGATGCTTTACCTTTCTGAATGTCATCCCATGATAAATTGCAACAATATTTTTGGGAGAGGTCGTGAGCAGAATGGATGTACTGACAAGCAATTCAATGTATATGATGCAACGCTCTTTGAATTACCTATGGAGTAAGCAGACTTGCATTTTGGATAATATTGCCAATGTCGAAACGCCAAACTATCAGGCGAAATATGTCACTTTTGAAGACACACTAAAACAGGCGATTTTGGATTCAGCGACGGAGTCACATACAAGTGCAGCCATCCGCCAAGCAATTCAGGATACGCCTGTCGTTATTCATCAGGCGGAAGAGAGTACCCGTCAGGACGATAATGGCGTGGATATCACCGCTCAGGCTGTGGAGCTGTCCAGTAATGCATACCAAATGCAGTATGTAATGAACTCCATCAGTACAGACTTCTCCACCTTACGTACAGTCATTCGTGGCTGATAACTCCAAAGAGAAAGTGGTTGTGAATCATGGCATTTACAAATTCAATTGATTTAGTTGCATCTGGCATGACAGCCCAAAAACTGAGATTGGATGTTGTGTCTGAAAATATTACCAACCGGACCACCACACGGACAGAAAATGGCGGGGCTTACCGCAGGAAGATGGTGGTGTTTGAGCAAGAAGGCGTCATGACCCCCTTTCAGGCTGCGCTGGCAAGGGCTAGAGGGGAAGATGTGACATCACAAATTGGTGGTGTGCGAGTGGCAGAAATTGTGGAAGATGAATCAGATTTTAAGCTGGTATATGATCCAACCCATCCAGACGCCAATGAGGACGGGTATGTGGAGATGCCAAATGTAGATTTAATCAAGGAAATGTCCGATGCGATGGCAGCCAGCCAGGCATATAGTGCAAATGTGACGGCCTTCAATGTGCTGAAGCAGGTTATGGCGAAAGGGCTAGAGATTGGAAAATAAAACTTAGGGTACATGAAATGATAAGCTGAGCTGGGAGGAGTAGACATGAATATACAGTCAATGGGTGGGATTAGCCCCCTATGGGTAGACCAATCTGTGGAGGCAGCAGACAAGCAGAATAAACAGCCAACCTTGTTTGCAGATATTTTTCAATCTGCCATTGATAATGTAAAAGAGGCGGATGCACTTAAGAATGATGCACAATATCGGCTGGCTACAGGGCAGATGGATAATCCAGCAGAATCAACTATAATAGCAACCCAGTGGACCACATCAGTAGAACTTCTGGTGCAACTGCGCACAAGGGCACTAGATGCATATAATGAACTGATGCGAATCAGCCTGTAAGTGGGCTGATGGAGCCAGGAGGAAATGGCTGTGCAAGAGAAATTAAAAGGGATTCTGGGGAAAGCAAAAGAGCGTTGGACAGCACTGGGAAAGAAAATTAAAATTGCCATTGGAGCAGGTGCTGTTGTAGCGGTTGTATTGATTGCTGTTTTGGTGAGTATGGGGTTGAACCGCCCCTATGTTACACTGTTTACGGATTTGAATTCCAATGATATGGGTGCAATGGTATCCTATCTGACAGAGAATGGGATTACAGGTTATAAAATTGAGGGAGAGGATACCATCCTAGCCACAGAGGACCAGGCAGATGCATTAAGGGCTGCGTTGATCCAGGCGGGCTACCTAAATTCCGGTTTTGCCTATTCTACTTATTTAGATAATGTCAGTTCCCTGACTACAGAGTCGGAACGGAATACCTTATTGCGGTTTGAAATCCAAGACCGGACAGCGGCAACCATACGTCAGTTTGTGGGTGTCAAAGATGCAATTGTTGAAATTTCGCCAGGGCAAAACAATAGCTTTATTTTAGATAGCAGCAATGTAATTGAGGCAAGTGCCCATGTTACTGTTGTGATGTATGATGGCATGGAAGTGACAGATGAGCTGGCACAGTCCATTCGTACATTGATTAGCCACTCGATAGAGGGGCTGGATATTACCAATGTCAGCATTTCTGACCAATATGGAAATCTGTACTCGGATCAAGATTCCTATGGAGATATTGCAGATGTGTCTGAATTGAAGCAGAAGCTGGAGGAGGAAACAAACAATAAAATTCGCACCAGTGTTATGCAAGTGCTGATCCCTCTCTTTGGAATTGATAATGTAAGGGTGGGTGTCAACAGTGTGGTGGATGTGGATAGAACCTATACGGATTCCACGGACTACAGCTTAGAAGAAGGGGCCACAGAAGGCATCATTGGAAAGCGGATTTACGACCAGGAAATTATCCGAGGGGATGAAGCAGCCAATGGTGGTGTTGTTGGCACTCAGGAGAATGCAGATTTCAATACTTATGTAGAGACACCTATGGAGACAGATGGGAACGAGACACTGGTCAGTTCCAAGGGTGAAGATAATATGCTGGTTGATACCACCAAGAGACAGGTGGAACATTTGGCTGGTACAGTGACAGACGTGATGGTGTCTGTTACCATCAATCAGAATACCATAGGGGAGACCAATCTGGCTGACCTCTATAGCCATGTGGCAAGGGCAGCAGGGATTGGTGTAGATCAACAGGACGATAAGATTTCCATTCTGGTTTCCCCATTCTATACGGATACTGCTACAGGCGGCGACGAGATCGTTGCAGGTGTGCCTATTATGTGGGTCATTTATGCCGCAGCAGGTGGACTTGGTTTGTTTGTTCTCTTGTTGATTCTTATTTTGGTTCTTCGCAGCAGAAGCAAGAAGAAGAAACAACAGCAGCTGGAAGCCGAGCAGGCAGCGGCACAGCAGGAGGCAGAGGAAGCCGCAGCTGCCAACCTGGCAGCAGTTTTGGCAGCTGGGGAGACAGCGGCAGCGGATGGCTCCCAGGGTGCAGATATTATGGAAATGGAAACAGAAAAGAGTATGGAGTTGCGTAAGTTGGTACGTCGGTTTGCTGAGGAAAACCCAGAGATTGCAGCTCAGATGGTGAAGACCTGGCTGAGGGAGAGTGAGGAATGATATGACAGAGGTGAAACGTGGAGAACTGACCAAGTCCCAAAAGGCGGCAGCCGTGATTGTTTCGCTTGGTGCAGATAAGGCCTCACTCCTCTACCAGTATATGGAGCCGGAGGAAGTGGAGCAGATTACCATTGAAGTGGCAAAGCTGGGCTATCTGGATGCACAATCCACAGAGAGCGTGCTGGACGAATTTTACCAGATGTGCATGACCAACAAAGCAGTCACTGAGGGCGGTCTGGAATATGCACGGGCTGTGCTGCAAAAGGCATTTGGCGATCAGGCAGCGGAGAACCTGTTGGAAAAACTGACAAAGTCCCTGAAGAACAGAGAGTTTGCGTTCCTGAACAAAGCAAACGAAAAGACGCTCTTTTCTGCTTTGCAGAATGAGAGACCCCAGACCATTGCACTGGTGCTTTCCTATGTGGATGCAGATAAAGCTGCATCTGTGCTGGAGCAATTGGATGATGAACGGCAGGTAAAGGTCATTGAAAATATGGCAAATATGGACAGTGCGTCCCCAACGGCCGTGAAAATCATTGAAGCGGAAATGGAGAAGAAATTCTCCAGCCTTGTCACAACCAACAATGTCAAGGTTGGCGGTGTGGATTATGTGGCAAGCGTGATGAACAATTTGGATCGCTCCAGCGAAAAGCATATTTTCGACAGCTTGGGAGAGCGCAATGCAGAATTGGTGGAAGAAATCCGCAAGCGTATGTTTGTCTTTGAAGACATTACCACCATGGATGAGCGCTCGATCCAGCGGTTTATCCGTGATTGTGATCCCAGAGACTTGGTACTGGCACTCAAGGGGGCAAACGCAGAGGTGGCAAACAAGATTTTTGCCAATATGTCTACCCGTATGGCACAGACCATCCGAGAGGATTTGGAGATTACCACCAATGTTCGTATGCGTGATGTTGAGGAAGCCCAGCAGCGGATTGTTAGTATCATCCGTGATCTGGAGGAACGTAATGAGCTGATTATCTTGAAGGGCGGAAAGGACGATATCATTGCCTAATATATTCAAGAACTTTTTGCGTCCATCAGTCAATAACTATGTCTTTCCAGATGCAGAAAGCATTCAGGTGGAGCCAGAACAGCAAAAACACCCTACATCAGAGCCCACTGTGGAGCAGCTGGTACAAACAGTTGTGGAACAGGCTGCACAGGTGCCGGAAGAGCAACAGGAGAAGCCTGTCAATGAGGCAGTCCAGCAGATTGAGTTTGCCAAGATACAGGCAGAAGAAATTATGGCAGATGCTAGGCGGCAGGCGGAAGAATTGTTGGAACAGATGCGCCAGGAAGGGCAGAAACAGGCAGAGCAAGCCCGGAAAGAGGCCCAGGAGGATGGGTATCGGCAGGGATATGCAGAAGGTCTGTTACAGGCACAGGTGGAATCCAAACGTGTAATAGAGGAACAGGCACAAAGCCAGGCAGAACAAGTAAAGGTGTTTTTGGAAAAAGCAACTACGGCCAGAGAAGAGCTGCTTAAACAGGCAGAAAGTGAACTGTGTGATATGAGCCTAGCGATTGCAGAAAAGGTCATTCACATCAGCCTGAAAAGCAGCCGGGAAGTGATTGCACGTATGATTCAGGTGGCAACTGAAAAGTTGAAACGGCGGGAATGGGTTCATATCTATGTAGGTGGCTGTGAAGCCAGAGATTTGGCCCAGATTACACCAGATTTGGAGGCTGCACTGGCAGGTCTTTCCGAACACATTAAAATTATCCCAATGTCGGAAGATGAGCTGGGAACTTGCATCATCGAAATGCCAGATGAAATTATTGATGTAAGTGCGTCCACTCAGCTCAACAACATTCGTGGTATCCTGATGGATAATTGACCGTTGCGAAAAGGAAGGCTGCAAGAACCATGTTTGAAGATAAGATTCAGCGTATTCAGAAGGCTGAAACGGTGAGCTACACAGGAAAAATTGAAAACATTGTAGGGATGTCAATTGAGGCCTCTGGTGGTCGTGCAGCAGTGGGGGACATTTGCCAGATTTACAGCGGTGAATCCGGTGGGCAAATTATGGCCGAGGTGGTGGGCTTTAAAAATGACCGCATTCTCCTAATGCCATATGCCAATATGAGCGGGATCTCTGCTGGCAATTTTGTAAGAAATACAGGGCGGCGCCTGAGCTTGATGATGGGACCTTTTTTGAAGGGACGGGTGATCAATGCGTTGGGACAGCCTATTGATGGTAAGGGTCCCTTTCATGGTGGTGTTTCCTTTTGTGTGGAGCGGAACCAGTACATCAACCCAATGGCTCGTCCACCCATCAGAGAAAGGATGGAATTTGGAATCAAAGCCATTGACAGCATGTTGACCATTGGAAAGGGGCAGCGTATTGGTATCTTTGCGGGCTCTGGTGTGGGAAAGAGTACATTGATGGGCATGATTGCCAGAAATGTGAAGGCGGATATCAATGTGATTGCACTGGTGGGAGAACGTGGTCGAGAGGTATTGGAGTTCATGCAGAAGGATTTGGGTCCGGAAGGGATGCGGCGTTCCATATTGGTAGTGGCAACGTCTGACCAGCCGGCTATGTTGCGGAAACAGTGCCCTTCTGTTGCGACGGGGATTGCAGAATATTTCCGAGACCAGGGTTGCGATGTGCTGTTGATGATGGATTCATTGACACGTTTTGCCATGGCACAGAGAGAGATTGGATTGGCGGTGGGGGAGCCACCTGTGGCAAGAGGGTATACTCCTTCCATTTATGCAGAGCTACCAAAACTCTTGGAGCGCAGTGGAAACTTCCAAAAAGGTTCCATAACGGGGGTCTATACTGTGTTGGTAGAAGGTGACGATACCAATGAACCAATTGCAGATACTGTACGAGGGATCTTAGATGGTCATATTGTGTTATCCCGCCGCCTGGCCAACAGCAACCATTTTCCTGCTATTGATGTAAGTGCTAGTATTTCCCGCTTGATGAATGATATTGTATCAAAAGAACATAAGGCGATGGCATCCCGATTGCGTGATGTGATGGGAGTTTATGAAAAAAACTCGGATCTGGTCTCAATTGGAGCCTATAAAGCAGGTACAAATCCCAAACTGGATTATGCACTCAGTAAGATTGATGGCATCAATCAATTCCTGATGCAAGATATTGGTGCATCGTTTACCTATGAACAGGATTTGGAAATGATGAGGCAGTTGCTATGATTTTGCGTGAAAGGGAGAAGGAATCACTATGAAGAAGTTCCAATTTGGACTGGATGGTGTCATGCGTTATAAACAGCAGGTACTAGAAGGGGCTCAAAATGAGTATGCAGTATTGGTACAACGTGTACAGCAGCAGGAACAGAGACTGCAAACCGTTGTGGAACGCTACAGGGCATACAATCAGGAATTTCGTCAGGCAGAAGCAGAAGGGATTACCATTGCACAGGCAATGGGATATGAATCTGGACTACGTGCATTAGAACGGGAACAAAAGCAGGAAGAGAAGCGGCTCAAACAGATGCAGGCTCAGGCGGAACAGGGTCGGCAAAGACTGGTAGCTGCTAGGCAAGACACCAACTCCCTGGAGAAATTGAAAGAGAAAAAATCTGAGGTTTACCGGAAAGAAGCCCAAAAACAGGAAGAGGAGTTTATTGATGAACTTGTCTCAAATACGAGGGCTGTTGCGGTGGGCAGTTTCGGATGATCACACTTGAAAGGAGGTGAGAACAATGAATGGAGTGGATGTTTTTAGTCAAATGTCCCTGATACTTTCCCAACTTCAGGCGGTTTCTATGCCTAATGTAGGTGGAAGTACCGGGGGGAATCAGCAGAGCTTTGAGTCCATGATGTCTGACAAGCGTGCAGAGAGTGATGCGTCTTCTACTACTCCTCAAAAACCAGAAAATGGGCAGAATACACAGACCAAGCCCACAACGGATCAGGGGAAGACCGAAGATGCCACAGTTACGCAGCCTGAGCAGCCACTGTCCGATGAGGAATTGGAACTTCGTATGGCTTTGCTTGGTGGTATGAACCCCTACAGCATTTCCCTACAGAATGTGATGCCAGCAGAGGGTCAAGTGCAAGCAGATGGTCTTGTGGAAGTCTGTGCAACAGGACAGCAACCTGTAGCAGAAGTAGAGCAGGTCGTTGCAGGAGCACCAGAAGCGGGGCAGAACACACAGCCAATTGTCCCAATGGAATCACAACAGGAGGTGTCAGCTGCTGAGGTTTCTGAGCAGCCACAGGAGCAGACTGTTACACAGGAGACAGTGGAGACAACAGAGACACTGGAACAGCAGGGACTTCAAACAACGGGCAAGGCACAGATGCAAGAGCAAGCTGATGGCCAACAAGATGATTCCACACAAAAGGACAACAATGGTACCACAGATGTACAGGTGACAACTGGAAATACAAAAGCACCAGAGAGAGAGACAGAGCAAACCATGATCAAGGTTGGCGATGGGGATACGCTGGATGCAACAGAGCCTGAATTTGATACAAAGCTGGCAAAGCAGATTGAGACTGCCTTAGATCGTGGTCAGCAGAAGGTAACAGTTCAGCTTACCCCTGAACATCTGGGTAAGATTACCATTGAAATGTCCAAAAACGACAATGGTCTTTTAAATGTTGTGTTAAGGACCGAAAATGAGCACACTGCCCATCTGCTTCGGGAACAGACCAGTGTACTGAGCAATCTTCTGCAGCATGGTGGTCAGGACGAAGTGCGCGTTCAGGTGGCACAGCCCCAAGAGGCGGAGACACAGTGGAAACAGCCTGATCAGGAACAGAATGGACACAACCAACAGTCCCAGCAGCAACAAAAAGGCAAACGGGACGAGACGGAACAATTCCTACAACAGCTTCGGTTGGGATTGTTGACCCAATCAGAGGAGGAGTAGGAGGAAAGGGGGTTTCTTAATTGAGTACAGATTTTATGCCACTTGGACTTGATATCATCAGCACACAGACCAATCTCTATGCCAACAGCAAAAGCAATAGTACCACCATTGAAGATCTGGAGGATATGGGGATTACGGTTACCCAGCCAGGTGAGGACATTGGACTGGACTTTACAGACTATCTCCAATTGATGGTACAGCAGCTGCAAAACCAGACTATGGATAATACAGCAGACCCATCTGATATGCTCAACCAGTTGGTCCAGATGTCAGTGGTTCAAATGATGACAGCAGTGAAAACCAGTATCAATAATCTGGTAGATGCAAGTACATTGAGTTATGCGGCATCTTTGGTTGGTAAAACGGTGACAGTAGCCAAATATGATGAAGATGGGAACATCGAGGAAGTGGTTGGCGAAGTGACTGGTACTGGTACATATCAGGGTGTATCCGTTATTTTTGTCAACGATGAGATGTATGCACTCAGTGATATTATGGCAGTTGGTACGTTGCCTGAAGTACCGGAGGAGCCAGAAGGCGGCGAAGGTGGAGAGGGTGGCACTGATGCAGGTGATGGAGGAACTACAGAAACACCACCAACGGAGTAAGTAGATGGGATCTTGATACAAGGAGGTGGAAATTATGATAAAAGAGGTATCGGCAATATCTGGGTATGGTAGGCAAGCTTCTTCTGCCAATCGGAAAGGGGCGGAAGGAAAGTTTGCGGATGCTTTGCAGCAGGAGCTGAGCAGGGGGGAAGGCAGGCAAGTTGCCTTCTCAAAACATGCTATGGCACGTGCGGAGGAGCGGGGCATTCAAGTGACAGATACCCTGCTTGACCGTTTGACCAGTTCAGTGGAACGAGCAGAGGCAAAAGGTGCAACTAATATCCTTGCACTTGACCGAAGCCTAGCTTTTATCATCAATGTACCCAACAATCGGGTGATTACCACCATGTCCCAAGATGAGATGAAAGAAAATATTTTTACAAACATTGATGGAGCTGTCATTTTATAGACAGGGAGCAGGACCTTTTCGGATGCTCAGAAGGCTACCCGAATGGTAGACCTTCGTCGTCATGTTTTAAGGTGTCAAAGCAAAGGAGTATCATAAGTATGGCATTAACAGGAGCAATGAGTGCAGGAATTTCCGGTCTGAAAACCCACATGGAGGCACTCAATGTGGTAGGTAACAATGTAGCAAACGTCAACACATATGGCTATAAGGCGGGGCGTGTTACCTTTAAGGAGAGTATTTACTCCACCCAGTCTGCTGGTTCCGCAGGAACTGATGTGGTAGGTAGTACAAACCCAAAGCAAACCGGCTATGGTTGTAGTATTGGTACCATCGATCTGGATATGTCTACAAAAAGCTTGGAGTCTACTGGTATCGATACTGACTGTGCCATTCAGGGTGATGGATTTTTCCTGGTAGGCACAAAGACAGTGGATATCAATAGTATGGACAGTGTCAAGGGATTGTCTTTGAGCCGTGTGGGTAACTTTGAGTTCCGAGATGGCTATCTCACGGATGGTCAGGGCAATGTAGTGTATGGTTTTGTAACTGCTGTGTTGCCAGGTGCAGATGGTGCAACATCAGTCCCTGGTACTGAACCAAGTGAAACACCCAGTACAGCATTGGTACCCATCCGCTTGCCATTGAAGGCAACAGGAAGCGATGCCACTGTTGATCCAACTGATCCAAACTATATCGCTCCAGGTACTGCGGTATACCCAGGTGTAAATGCAGACAGTGGTAAAAACATGTATGCAGATGATGAAGGGATGCCCGATACCACCATCGCTACCACAGGGGAATACATTAAGGTAGAGAGCCTGAGCATTGACAAGAATGGTCGTATTACCTGTGTCAATGGAGACACAGAGGAGCCTGTTGTGATTGGCTACATTGCATTGGGCAGTGTGGAAAACCCAGGTGGTTTGCTCCATACAGATGGTCCTTACTACTCTGCCGGTGATGCAGCCGGTGATATTACTGTCAGTGCTCCAGGTAGTTCCGTACAGGGAAGCCTCAACAATGGAAAAATTCAAATAGATGACGGAACAGGAAATATGATTACAGACCCAACCACCCGTCTGGCAGCAGGCAGCAGCACAACCTTGTTGACCAGCTTCTTGGAGGCATCTGGTACAGACCTGGCCACTGAATTTGCCAATATGATTACCTATCAGCGTGGCTACCAGGCAAACACCCGTATTATTACTGTAACAGACACAATGTTAGAAGAACTTGTGAATATTAAGAGATAATGGTATAATATAATCCTGTCGGGGCAAATTGCTCCGACAGGAAAAATAAAGTGAGGGATTTGCGATGATTATGCTCAGAAAAATGAACAATGAACGGTTTATGTTGAACCACAACCAGATCGAGTGCATCGAGTTGATCCCCGAGTGCAAGATCGTGATGATGAATCGGGATTACTATCTTGTAAAAGATACAATAGATGAAATTGTAAAAAAGATTAAAGACTACAACGCCAAAGTAATGGATATTCGTCGGGAATTGCTTGTGGTTGATAAGAGAAAATAACCCATATCCCATATGTGAGCGGATCTGGTAGTGAGATGCGGAGGAAAATCGTATGAATGTGGTATATTTAATAGGCGTTGGTCTGGCAGTACTGTTTACGCTGTTTGGTATTGTGGTCTCCATTACATTGAGCCCCTTTGGCGTTAGTTTTAATATAGGGGCTCTGATTAACTTCTTTGATATTTCCAGTATCCTGATCGTTATCGGTGGTACATTGGCAGTGGTGATTGCCTGTTATCCCAAAGAAGTAAAGTCTCTTCCAAAGCATTTTGCGATTATGCTGAAGGCCAACGCCTTTGATCCAGCAGAATATATAGAGCAACTCACAGAACTTGCACAGATTGCAAGAAAGAATGGACTGCTGGCACTGGAAGAAAAGGGAAATGAGCAAACCAACACGTTTTTTAAACAGGCAATTATGCTGGTTGTAGATAATAATGATCCTGATCGTGTACGCAGCATTCTGCAAAATGAAATTGAGCAGACATCAGAGCGACATCAGGTTGTAATAGGTATGTATGACAGAGGCGCAGGCGCAGCACCTGCCTTTGGTATGATTGGTACGTTGATCGGTTTGATTAACATGTTGAAAGATTTGGGTGGCGGTGATATGGATTCCCTTGGTCCCAGTATGTCTATTGCATTGATTACCACCCTATATGGCTCCTTTTTGGCACACGTTATTTTTACTCCCATTGCAACAAACTTGACCGCTCGTGATGAGGAAGAAGTGCTCTGTCGTCAAATCATTATGGAAGGGATTATGGCCATTCAGTCTGGTGAAAATCCCAAGTTTTTGAGGGAACGCTTAATGACCTTCATGAATGAGAAAAAACGAGATGGTGCAGGCAAGGGAAGTAAGGATGATGGTGAAAAGAAATAAAAACATCCAGTTTAAGGAGGCGAATCCTGTGCTATGAAGGCGAAGAAAAAAGGCGGTGGCGGAGCCAACTGGATGGATACCTATGGCGATATGGTGACACTGCTGTTGTGCTTCTTTGTTATGTTATTTGCCATGTCGAAGGTAGATGAGACCAAATGGATTGCATTGGTACAGTCTCTCAATCCAAGTGCTGTGATTACAGGTACATCTGAGACACCACCGCCGGAAGGAAGCTCTGTTTCACCGGAACAGGTAGAGCAGGCAATGGGGGAATTGTATGAGTCCATGCAGCAATTTATTGAAGAATCCAATATGGGAAGTAGCGTGAGTATTGGAAAAGGAAATGGGTATGTGTTTATCTCGTTTGATGATGCAGTCTTTTTCCGTGGAGACAGTTATGAGCTGTTGGATGAAGGCAAGCAACTCCTGGACAAGGTTGCTGTGACCATACAGGCAGCCAGTGAGTCAATCAATGAGATCCGAGTTTTGGGACATACTGCCCAAGCAGAACCGAACTCGCCAAATAACCCTTTAGTCGACCGTTTTTTAGCATCGAACCGCGCAACAACGGTTACAGTTTATTTACAAGAGAAAAATATCATTGACCCAGCACGTCTGGTCAGTGTAGGATATGGACAGTGGAGACCTATCTCCAGCAACGCCACCTCGGATGAGAGAGCCAAGAACCGCCGTGTAGAACTCATTGTAACGGGACTTGATGTGGACAACCAGGCAGGCGACAACATAGAACAGTATTATACAATGCGTGAATCGGTGGGGGATATGGAGGAATTTACCTCTACCTCTGGCGCATCTGAGCAGGTACAATCTTTGGACACATCTGTGTCTTAAGTTGACCTCTGCCTGGGAGGGGAAGAAATGGCGGAAGTTTTATCACAAAGCCAAATTGATGCTCTGTTAAGTGCAGCTCGTAGTGGCGAGATGGATTTATCCGCATCAGCAGAAAAAAGTCAAGAAAAGAAATATAGAAAGTATGACTTCTATAGCCCTCGAAAGTTTACAAAAGATCACATCAAAATTCTAAATGGCATTTTCGAAAACTATACCCGTATGTTGATATCCAGATTAAATGGTGTGCTACATACAAGCTGTGAGGTTACAGTGGAAACTATTGAGGAACAGCGCTATTATGAGTTTTCCAATGCACTGTCAGAGGGTGATGTGTTGACCATTGTAGATGTGGATTCTGAGGGCGAGGATATTACAGGGGAACAACCTACATTGTTACACTTTTCCACCACACTGATGCTCAGTATGATGGACCGGCTGATGGGAGGAGAAGGGGATGTAGATACAAAATTGCCAGATGAGTACAATCTGACAGACCTGGAAATTCGATTGTATGAAAGTTTGGCTAAGAACATTGTTTCAATTATGGGAACAAGCTGGGAAAATTATACGGAATTGAAGTTTAAGCTCAGAAGGATAGAGACAAATCCCACATTGGTGCAGCTCATTGGTGTGGATGAGACTGTGGTGATTATTGGAATTAAGATAGAATTCCCAAATTGCTCAGGTCAGATGAGTGTGTGTCTCCCAGGAGTGTTGTTGAGCAATGTTTTTAACAAAATTTCAGTGAGCATGCAGACTGGTCGCAAGCAAGGGCAGGATCATTCCCATGAGATTATGGATATCCTGAAGGGATCAGATTTGGAGATTATAGCAGAGCTAGGTCGCACAGAGCTTCATTTGAAGGATGCCTACTTTCTTCAGGTCGGTGATGTGATTGATTTAGGACATTCTGTAGACACACCTGTTCAACTATATATTGGTGGAAGGCCGTGGTTTGGGGGAAAAATGGGAACCTCAAATAACAATATGGCGGTACGGATTGGAGAAGTCTATCATGATGAGGAAAGAGGGGACGATGAAGGGCTATGAGTCGAAAAGTATTTAGTTCAATGGAGTTAGATGCCATTGGCGAAATTATGAATATCAGTTTGGGCTCGTCTGCTACAGCAGTTTCTAATATGCTGGATCACCGGGTGGATATTACCACCCCTACAGTTTCGGTGGTTCCAGTAAGTGAATTTTCTCTGGGAGAACTTGAGCCAGCGATTGGTGTTGAAATTAAATATGTTTCTGGTTTGGAAGGTAGCAACCTAATGCTGCTCAAACGGAACGATGTGAAAGTGATTGTAGACATTCTGATGGGGACAGAAATCCCAGAGGAGGAATTTGAACTCAATGACTTGACCATCAGTGCAGTTTGTGAAGTGATGAACCAGATGATGGGTGCAGCATCCACTGCATTATCCAATTTCCTTGGGCGTTGTGTCAATATTTCTACGCCTCAATCCTTCACACTGGATAATTTGGAGGAGTTTAAAAAGGAGCATCTTCAATACAATTCAGACCTTCTGGTTGCAGTCCACTTTATGCTGGGCATTGAGGGAATGCTTCAAAGTGAATTTGTCAACGTGATGTCCATTGATTTGGCACGGGAACTGATCGCAGGGTTCGGAATGGATTTAAGTGATGGGGGATCAGATGAGGAGCCTGAAGAGTCCGCAGCAAGTTCCGGTGGTAAGATGAGTCAGGAGGAAATTGAAAAGCTAATGGGGAAGGGTGGAAGCGCCCCATCTTCTGAGCCAGACCCGGCTTCCAGTGGAGGGAAGATGAGCCAAGAGGAAATCGAGAAGCTAATGGGGAATATGGACGGAAGTGTCCCAGCTCCAGAGGCAGCCCCAGCTTCCAGTGGAGGGAAGATGAGCCAAGAGGAAATCGAGAAGCTAATGGGGAATATGGGCGGAAGTGCCCCAGCTCCAGAGGCAGCCCAGGTCTCCAGTGACGGGAAGATGAGTCAGGAGGGAATCGAGAAGTTGATGGGCAATATGCTAGGGGCTTCACCTACACCACCACAGACGACCCCAGTGATGCAGTCACCAGCAGTGGATACGAGTGGTATGGCATATGTGATGCCTCAGATGATGCAAATGATGCAAATGATGCAACAGCAGATGCAACAGATGCAGCTTCAAATGCAGCAGACAGCAGCACAACAGACCCAAGCTCAGCCAGAAACAAAAAAGATCGGAACCAAACCACTTCAGGCACAGAATCTAGGTTCAGCAGTTCAGCTGGGCAAGGAGCAGGAACAAAATCTGGAAATGATTATGTCTGTGCCTCTGGAAGTCTCTGTGGAAATTGGAAGGACCAAAAGGAAAGTGGAAGAAATATTGACATTTTCTAAAGGTTCTTTGGTGGTGCTGGATAAACTGGCAGGAGATCAGGTGGATTTGTTTGTCAATGGTCTTTGCGTTGCCAAGGGCGATGTCGTTGTAATTGACGATAATTTTGGTGTCCGAATCACAGAAGTGATCCGGCAGCCACAGTTATCGGAATTAACAAACAATTATAAAAAATCTTAAGTTGAAAATTTGATGAACAGAAAAGGATGATTTGAGATGGCAAAGATTTTAGTGGTCGATGATGCTGCGTTTATGAGAAAGGTTATTAAGGATACTTTGACCAAGAATGGCTTTACTGACATTTATGAAGCAGTGGATGGTAAGGATGCAGTGGATAAGTATTTTGAATTGAAGCCAGACCTGGTTCTGATGGATATCACGATGCCCAATATGGATGGTCTGGAAGCTTTGAAGACTATCCGTGAAAAGGATAACACTGCAAATGTTGTGATGTGTTCTGCTATGGGGCAGGAAGCAATGGTGGTTGAGGCTGTCCAGGCTGGCATTAAGGACTTTATTGTAAAGCCCTTTAAAGATGACCGTCTGATGAAGACTGTCACCTCTATTTTGGGAAATCCCTGAGCCTATAGAACATGCAAGAGGATATCTTAGCTCTTGTTTGGAGTATTGCTGTTGTCTGTGCCGTTCTTGCCCTTGCATATCTGTTTACAAGATATGTAGTGGGCAGAGCGGCAGGGCAAGTCAAAGGAAGGAAGATTAGTCCCATCGAGCAAATTATGGTGGGAAGGGATCAAAAACTGATGCTTGTCCAGGTGGAGGATCGTGTCTATTTTTTAGGTATGTCACCTGGCGGGATTACAGTGGTTGATGTATTACCAAACGAGATAGTAGAGGCGTGGAAGCAAGAGAAAAAATTGGAAGGCACGGGCAATACAATGGGCTTTCCTGATGCTCTGCGAAAGGTACTAGAGCAGAGAAAACAGAGAAAGGGGCCAGGGGAGTGGATGCACTAATCAATGTAAACGGAGACCAAGTCCAGACACTTCAAATTCTTTTTATTACCACAATGTTGGCGTTACTACCATCCATTGTGGTTATGATGACTTCGTTTACTCGATATGTAATGTCGTTCTCGTTTTTGCGTGCCGCTATGGGCTTACAGCAAAATCCACCCAATATGGTGTTGGTGGGGATGGCACTTTTTTTGACCTTTTTTACCATGTCACCAGTGATTGGGCAGATCCAAGAACAGGCATATGAGCCATATCTGGCAGAAGAAATCACCCAAGAGGAGTTTTTTGAAATTGCACAGGAACCACTCAAAAACTTTATGTTGGATCAGGTGGAGGAGAGCTCGATCAAACTATTTTGTGATTTGTCTGGTCAGGCGATGCCACAGAACCGGGAAGAAGCACAACAGCTTCCTATGAGTACCATTGTTCCTGCGTTTATAACCAGTGAATTGAAACATGCATTTATCATTGGGTTCTATCTATACATCCCTTTTGTCTTGATTGATGCAGTGGTTGCCTGTACCTTGATGGCAATGGGTATGATGATGCTTCCTCCAGCTATGATCTCAATGCCTTTTAAGTTGCTCCTGTTCATCTCTTTGGATGGATGGCAGTTGTTGTTCTCCACT